>NZ_JBSQIC010000012.1:0-58796 GCF_055108615.1 Tangfeifania sp.
CGAGCATGTAAAATATTTACACATAGGAGGATAATTAAAATACATGCGAGTTCCATACTATACCTTTAAAAATTAACAATTTTAATAGTATGAAAACAACAATAGGATTTATCGGCGGAGGAAGAATTACACGAATTTTCCTCGAAGGGTTTAAAAACAAAACCGTTGAATTTACAGCGGTAAAAGTGTTCGACTCCAACAGCGAAACATTCGATGCACTTGCAAGTGATTTTCCGGAAATAAAAAAAGCCGAAACACCCGAAGAAGCGGCGCAGACAAAAGTTGTGGTAATTGCAGTTCACCCACCGGTGGTTATGGAAACGCTCGATAAAATTGCCGGGGTGGTAAACGAAGTAACTTTTGTGGTTTCGCTGGCACCAAAAATTACCATCGAAAAAATAGCTTCGAAGGTAAAAACCGCCAACATCGTGCGGATGATTCCCAACGCAACTTCCTATATTAACAAAGGATACAATCCGCTGGCGTTTCACCCGGCTATGCTGAAAAAAGAAAAAAAGCATATCAAAAAACTGTTTAAGCCGCTGGGCAAAACCTTTGAAACCGAGGAACACAAACTGGAAGGTTATGCTATCATTTCGGGTATGTTGCCCACCTATTTCTGGTTTCAGTGGCAGGAGCTGGAGGCCATTGGCGAAAAAACCGGTCTCTCAAAAGAAGAAGCCGCAAAAACCATTCGCACCACCCTGAAAAATGCCATCAAATTGTATTACAAATCAGGCTTAACACCTGAGGAAGTGATGGATTTAATCCCGGTAAAACCCATCGGCGAAAACGAAGAGGAAATTAAAAATACTTTGAATTCCAAATTGCTGGGATTGTTCGAAAAGATTAAACCCTGAAACAGAATATGGACTGGAAAAAAGAGATTAAAATTTTAGGGTGGATTGTTGTCGTTTTTGTGTTTGCCTATTTTATGCCCCTCGAAAGCGCACGGTTTACTGAAGCGATTATGGCCATGTTCGATTTGGCCAAATGGTACGCACAGGAACATGTGATTTTGTGCCTGCTACCAGCCTTTTTTATCGCCGGTGTAATTGCCGTATTTGTAAGCCAGGGTGCCGTAATGAAATACTTTGGCGCCAAAGCAAAAAAATGGGTGGCCTACACGGTCGCTTCCGTTTCAGGAACCATTCTGGCAGTGTGCAGTTGCACTATTTTGCCGCTGTTTTCAAGCATTCACAAACGCGGGGCAGGCCTCGGACCGGCGATTGCCTTTTTGTATTCAGGCCCGGCGATTAATATCCTGGCTATTATTTTAACAGCACGCATTTTGGGTTTTGAAATGGGTGTTGCACGGGTAATCGGCGCAGTGGTTTTTGCCGTGGTCATCGGCTCCGTTATGTCACTCATTTACCGCAAAGAAGAAAAAGCAAAAAATGAAGAGCAACTGAGTTTTCCTGATGTGCCCGAAAAACGCCCCATGTGGCAAACATCGCTTCACTTTTTCACGCTGGTACTGATTCTCGTTTTTGCCAACTGGGGAAAACCGGCCGACGGTGTACCCGATGGCACCTGGTACTGGATTTGGGCCAATAAATGGTACATCACTTCGGCATTCGGGCTGGTACTTGTTTATTCATTAATTGCCATTCTGAAAATCAGATGGCAGCATGTGCTGCTGGCCGCAGTTGCTACAGCAGCTTCAGCATTTTTAAGTTCATCACCGCTCATTCCAATGGTGGTTGCCATTGCCGGGCTCAGCGTAATTACCTTAATCGATAAACGGGATCAGGATAATAAAGAATGGACCATTTCGGCATGGGATTTCACCAAGCAAATAATGCCGCTGCTGGCCATTGGTGTGCTGGCCGCCGGTTTTTTGCTCGGCTCAACCCACGACGATACGGCGATGGCAGGAATTATTCCTAATGAATGGGTAGCCGGTTTGGTTGGAGGAAATTCGGTTTTCTCCAATTTCTTCGCTTCCATCGTAGGCGCTTTTATGTATTTTGCCACACTTACTGAAGTGCCAATTTTACAGGGACTTATTGCAGCCGGAATGGGAAAGGGACCGGCCCTGGCACTGTTACTTGCAGGCCCGTCACTTTCATTGCCAAACATGCTCGTAATACGAGGCGTGATAGGAACACAAAAAACGTTGGTTTATGTTCTGCTGGTGGTGGTAATGGCAACCATGTCAGGATTAATTTATGGAACATTCTTTTAAAAACTTGAATTTAAATAATCCAACAATTTTGCAATTTAACAGTTTAACAATTTCACCATGAAAATTTTAATTCTTTGCACCGGCAACAGTTGTCGCAGCCAGATGGCACACGGATTTTTAAAGTCGTTTGACGACAGGCTGAAAGTAGCTTCGGCAGGTACCGAGGCTTCCGGAAAACTGAACCACAAAGCCGTGGAAGTGATGAAAGAAATCGGTATCGACATCAGCGACCACACTTCGGATTCCGTTGATTTATACCTCGACAAAAAATGGGACTACGTGATTACCGTTTGCGGCGGTGCCAACGAAAACTGCCCGGCTTTTCTCGGCAAAGTAAAACACCGGCTGCACATCGGGTTCGATGACCCGTCACACGCCACCGGGACACCGGAATTTATTCAAAACGAATACTACCGGGTACGCGACGAAATTAAAGAGGCTTTTTACAAATTGTATAAGGAAGAAATATTACCACAACTATGAAAGCAGAAGATTTAAAGTTGGTAGTAAAAGAAAAGTACGGCTCAATTGCCGGCCAGAGCAACTTACTGGAACAACAACAGGGATGCTGCGGCACATCGGGTTGTTGTGGAGAACCGGAATTCAGCATGATTGGCGACGAATATACCAACGTGGCAGGTTATAATCCGGATGCTGATTTGGGCCTGGGCTGCGGTTTACCCACCGAATTTGCCGGAATAAAACCGCGCGACAGCGTACTTGATTTGGGTAGCGGCGCTGGCAACGACTGTTTTGTAGCCCGCACCCTCGTTGGCGAAACCGGAAAAATTACCGGTCTCGATTTTACCGAAGAAATGGTTCATAAAGCCAAGCAGAATTTAGCCAAAACGGGATTCAAAAACATCGAATTCATCCGGGGAGACATTGAAAAAATGCCCCTGCCCGACTCCACTTTCGATGTGGTAATCAGCAACTGCGTACTCAACCTGGTTCCCGACAAGCAAAAGGCATTTTCAGAAATTTACCGGGTGTTAAAACCGGGTGGCCATTTTTGCATTTCAGATGTGGTAGCCAGCGGTGAATTGCCGGAGGGACTGAAGGAAGCTGCGGAGATGTATTCCGGTTGCGTATCGGGTGCAACCGAAAAGCAGGAATACCTGAAAATTATAGAAAAACAAAGGTTTTCCCAGGTTGAAATTCAAAAAGAAAAACCAATTGTTATTCCGGACTCCATTCTTGACAAGTATTTAGGGGAAAAAGATACTGAACAATTCAGGCATTCCGGCACCGGAATATTCAGTATTACCGTAACTGCAAACAAATAACCGGTATGGAAAAGCAAAAAAGAAACATCGGTTTCTTCGAAAAATTTTTGACCATCTGGGTTGCGCTCGGAATCCTTGGCGGAATCGGACTTGGCTATCTTTTCGGCGATTCAATTGAAATTCAGTAGCCTTGAAGTTGCACGGGTAAATATTCCGGTTGCCATTTTAATCTGGCTGATGATTTACCCGTTGATGCTCCAGATTGATTTTTCCAGCATTAAACAAGTGGGCAAAGTTGCCACCAGCGAATTTTGATAAAACGCCGCGGAGAAGAATGGTTCAAAAAAGAATTTTTACCCAAACTGAAACCGGTGAGCATTGCGGCATTGCTGGTTACGCTGGCGCTGTTGTTCGCCTTCCAGGGGCAAAATATTCTGAATAACCTGCTTAAATTAAATGTTAACAGTATATTTTAATTTTAGTTCCTTTTGTTGCGAACTAAAGAAACTTGATTTTTTTATACAAATTTGTACAAAAATTAAAAAATGGAAGAATCAGAAAGAATACAAAAACAAAAAGAGCTGATTGAATCCATCGGACGGGATAATGAAAAGGATGGATTTCAACCTGTAGCGGCGCGTATTATGGGCTTGTTAATGGTGATGGATAAAGAAGAATACACCTTTGATGAAATTGTAGAGGAAATGCAGATCAGCAAAAGTACTGTCAGCAATGCGTTGAGAAATCTTGAACTTCGCGGTGTTCTTGAATACGTTACCTACCCCGGCGACCGCAAACGATATTTTCGTTTTGTTTCTGCTAATATTAGTGATATGATTGATGAAGTCGAAAAAAAAATGCAGCAAAAATTAGATATAATGAACCAAATCATAGAATTAAAAAAGAATCCAAATTCAAGAAATGCAAAATTTATAAAAAACATTATGGAAGGAGTACAATTCTTTGCTGAACGCATAGACAAACTTAAAGAGGAATATAAAAACAAACATTAATTTTTTTTGTTTTTTAAGTTCGATAATTTCAGAACTAATTAGTATTAAAAAGATATGACAGAAAAAAATGAAACAATTGATAATCATAATTTTAATCGGACTTTTACAATTTCCTAAAGCAGCGAGTAGCCAGGAACACTATACGCACAACAAGCTGTTAAAACATGCTGTAGCGAATAGTCATGCCACGAAGAAGGCAACTTTACAAGAGCACGAAAGCAATGCAAAAAGAAAAGAAGCTGTTGCCAACGGACTTCCGCAAATTGATGGGGACTTAAGTTATTCAAAAATGGGTATCCCTGATATAGAAATCTCCCCAGAGATGATGGAGGTTTTACCTGAAGACATCGCCCCATTGCTCAGTGGACTTTCCGATATAAAAGCTTTACACACTCCTTCGGCAGGAGCAACAGTAAGTCAGTTATTATAAGCAAAGAAGATTGAACATCAATTGGTGCATGAAATTGAACTGAAAAATTAATTATACAAAAGTTTACAAATAAAAAAATTTTAAAATTAAAGTAACATTTTTATGAAAGACAGTATATTTAAAACCAAGCTTGAAAGATCGACCGATTTCACTTTTGATGAAAAAGTTACAAAAGTATTCGATGATATGGTAGTACGATCGGTACCTTTTTATCTGGAAGTACAACGAATGATAGCAGAACTTGCTAATGATTATGCAAAACCACATACCAATGTTTACGATTTAGGCTGCTCGACAGGAACAACGTTCATCACTTTAGATAAAATGCTGGATAATTCTATTGGTTTTGTCGGAATAGACAACTCCGATAAAATGCTGGATCATTGTCGCAAAAATTTAGAATCGGCTGACATTAATCGAAAGATTGAGTTAGTAGTCGCGGATTTAAACCAGGCATTCAAAATAAAAAATGCGTCTGTTGTTATTCTGAGTCTTACTTTACAATTTGTGCGCCCACCAAAGCGTGAAAAGCTTCTGCAAACAATTTACGACCAATTAAATCCGGGAGGAGCCATCATACTTTTCGAAAAAGTTTTGGGTGAAGGGCAGGAGTTTAACCGACAGTTTATAAAATATTACTACAGCTATAAACGACGTAACCATTACGATGAAATGGAGATAGCCCAAAAACGCGAGGCTTTGGAAAATGTTTTAATCCCTTATAAATTATCCGAAGACATTGAGGTGTTAGAGGGTGTTGGATTTCGAAATGTTGAGGCATTTTTTAAGTGGTATAATTTTTCGGGAATTGTGGCTTTAAAATAAAAATACAATTAATAACATGAAATTTTTCATAACTTTTGGAAACTGGATTTTTCGGTACAGAAATGCGATTTTCCCCTTTTTTTACGTGGCACTTTTTATTCCATCACCCGATATTTTTGCAGATAAATATGCTATTATACTGGGGGCTTTGATTATTACTTCCGGCATTATGGTGCGGAGCCTAACCATCGGTCTTGAATATATAATCCGTGGTGGACGTAAAGGGAAAATTCATGCCAATAAACTCGTTACAGGCGGGATTTATTCGATTTGCCGAAATCCAATGTATCTTGGGAATATTCTTTTAATTCTTGGTTTCGGAATTTTTGCCAATTCGCTACTGTTTACGGCACTTTTTTTCCCTTTGTTTGTACTAATATATTATTCGATTATTAAGGCAGAAGAGGAATTTCTTACAAGAAATTTCGGGGAAGAATATGCCAGATATAAAGAAAAGGTAAAAGCAATTATCCCTGATTTAAGTAAAATAAATTCAGCTTTAAAAGGATACAAATTCAACTGGAAACGAGTATTTCTCAGGGAATACAACTCGCTTTATATCTATTTTTCAGGAATAGAGTTGCTATTATTTCATCACAATATTTTAGAGTTAAACATCGTGTTAATTCTTTTTGCGATTACGTCCCTGTTATACGCTGTAACTAAAATACTCAAAAAGACAACGTTCAGGGATTATGCCAGTAACGTAGAAAAGTAGAAAATTGGGAAGAGAAGGTTTAATATCCATACGAATTGCATTTATCAGGAATGTTTTCTTAGTATTTGTAATTTTTCTGTTTACTGTTATAAAACCAGTAAAAGGACAACAGAAAAGTGCAAACAAGAACAGTCCGAACATTGCCTTAGTGCTCAGCGGGGGAGGGGCCAAAGGATTTGCTCACATCGGAGCCCTTAAAGTTTTAGAGGAAGAAGGAATTCCTATCGACATTATTGTTGGCACCAGCATGGGAAGCCTGATTGGCGGTTTTTATTCATTGGGTTATACTGCCGGGGAAATTGAGGAAATTGTTAAAAGCCAGGACTGGGAAAGGGTCCTTTCAGATAATGTTTCCCGGAATGTACTTTCGAAAAACGACCAGATGCTGAAACAACGGTATCTGTTGTCGTTTTCGTTTTCCGATGTAAAATCGATAGGCCTGCCACAAGGTATTATTAAAGGCCAGAATGTCCTGAACATTTTTTGCGGACTGGCAGGGAATGTACCTGTAAATGCGGATTTTAGCCAGTTGCCCATTTCTTTTGCCTGTGTTGCTGCCAACCTTGAAACAGGCGAGGAAGTGGTTTTGAAAGATGGCTTTTTCCCAACAGCCCTGTTTTCGAGTATGGCAATCCCCGGGGTTTTTCAACCTTGCCAGCGAGAAAACCTGTTGCTGGTGGATGGCGGGGTTGTAAACAATTTCCCCACCGACGTAGCCAAACGGATGGGTGCCGACATCATTATCGGGGTCGATATCAGGGGAGACCTGAAACCAAAAGAAGAGTTAACCTCGGGGGAAGGGATTTTCAATCAAATGATTGGTTTCCTGGGGCAGGAAAAAGATTCTGTCAACAACAGTTTGTGCGACATCATAATACGCCCCGATATCACTGGTTATTCCGTAGGAAGTTTTTCGCGCGAAGCTGCCGACACTCTTGTTTTAAGGGGCGAAAGAGCGACACTATTAGTGAAAGATCAAATCAGGGAAATTAAACAGAAATTCAATCTTAAACAACGGGAATATTCGAGGAAATATGTTATTGATGATAAATGGCAAATTACGGACATAAACTTTACGGGCGGCCACAACCTCGATGAAACGTTTCTTAAAAATAAACTTAACCTCGAATTACCCGGAAGTTATTCCAAAGAGCAAATAAAAAATGCCATCGACAGGTTGTACGGATACGGGGGCTTCGCACTGGTGTATTACCATCTGACAGACAACGAAAATGGTAAAACGCTTCACCTGAATATCACACCCCGGAAAGTGTATTCTCAACGATTTGGTTTTAAGGTTAATACCAATGATGCTGCGGCGCTGTTGCTCAATGTAACCCGCAGAAACTATAATAAAACAATCAGTTATTTATCGGCAAGCACTGAGTTGTCGGCCAATCCCGGAGTCAGTATAGTTGCTGAAACCAGCAAAAGAGATCTGCCCACACTCGGAATCGAAATAAAAGGAAAATACCAGAAATACAATATTTATGAAGAAGGCGATAAAATGTTCAACGCAGAAATTTTTTATACTTCCGGTGATATCTACCTGTATAAATCCTTTTTGAACAAATTGAATTTTGGGTTAGGAATACGGGAAGAATATTTTAACGGCGATGTGTTTTCGAAAAAACCAGATGATGCGGTTTTGATGTCAAAAACCGACCAGTTGGTTACAAACGGTTACACCTATTTCTCTTTCGATAATATGGACCATTTTTATTTCCCGGAGAAAGGTACGCGACTGGATGCTGAATTTTCGCTAAATACCGACTTTTCAGACGGCAGTACATTGTGTCCGGTTTTGCTTTTTAAAATGAACAATGTGATTCCTGTTCAGCCCAATATGGCCCTTTTATTCGATTTGTACAGCCGTTCGCTCTTTAATTCCGAATACCCGTTGATTAAAACAACAATTGTAGGCGGGGAACCTTATTCACAATATTTTAATTATCACCTGCCATTTGTGGGCCTGCCTCCGGTTACAATTGCTGATCGGTTTGTCAATATTGCTTTGATTGGAATTCGGTTCCAGGTAAATAAGAACCAATACATCTCTTTGCTTTATAATAGGATGGCGCAGGGAAATGATTTTAATCATCCCGGTAATTTCAACACCATTGGCGGCGGAGGTGTAAAATATTCGATAAATACGGCAATTGGCCCGATTGATTTGGGAATAGGCTATTCCGGGTATCATGAAACCCCGACATTCTCAGCAAATCTTGGATATTGGTTTTAAAAATAATCCTTTGAAAACGAAATATTACAATACGCAAAAATGCATCACCCCTTAGGAACGATGGAACTAAAAAGAGTTATAGAAAGTAGCAATAATGATTAATTTTTCAGAAATACAGAATATTTACTTCATTTTACCACTGTTGGGGTTTATTATCGGTTTGTTTGGCACCATGGTTGGAGGAGGTGGCGGATTTTTCTTTTTACCTGTTCTTACACTCCTTTTAGCGGTACTGGCCCAAACGGCGGTTATAACATCGCTGGTGGCAACTTTGCCCATTTGTATGATTGGCTCCTGGGGGCATTACCGCAAAAATCACATCAATTTTCGGGTGGCAGCGCTTTTTATGATAACAGGAATTATCGGAGCGTTTATCGGTGCAGGAATAGCCAACAGCATTAGCGATTCCGCATTAAAAGCGGCTTTCGGAGGTTATTCAATCCTGATTGCGCTTCACATGGTTTTTAATGCCAGGAAGAATAATATTGAAGGCATCAGAAAGAAGACAATAATATCGCGGAAAAATTTAAAAACACTTACAGGTTCCTTTTTTGGAATGGCAGCCGGTTTAATTACCGGAACATTCGGTACAAGCGGTAGTGCGCCTGTCCTGGCAGGTTTGTTTTCAACAAAAATACCACTGAAAATGGTTATTGGCACATCGCTTCTTGTGGTGCTGGTGAATACAATTTTTGCTGTAGGTGCCCATTTTATTGTGGGAAAAATAGATTTAACACTGATTGCTTTTCTTACCGCAGGCTCAACCATCGGGGCGCTAATTGGCCCGCGTTTACTCGCAAAAATTCAAGTTGACAAATCGGAAAGCAAAGTAAAATATGCTTATGCGTTCATTATGGCTGCTATCGGGTTTTTAATGATTTTAGGAAGGAATTAATTTTATGGAACGATTGATTTATGGTATAATACTGATTTATTTTATTTTAGGTGGAATTGGTTTCTACTTGATTAACAGAAAAAAAGAACGCGATGTGGCCCGCAAAAGCTATACAAAATTTGGCGTTTATTTTATAATCATAAATATTTTATTTTTTAGTATTACTGTTCAGGCAGCTGTTTTTTCGTACCTGGCAATTTTAATTGTTGCGGTTGGGAGTTTTGAGTTAAGCCGGCTTTTCGTTTCTGCAAAATTTCAGCACAAATTATTTTTTGTGTTGTCATTACTGGTTTATTTTATTCTTTCGGCGGGATTTATTGTTTTTAGTCTGGCCAACGACAATCTGATTCTGCTGACATTTTTAATACTTTCCATTTTCGACAGCTTTAGCCAGATCTCAGGGCAACTTTTTGGGAAGACTAAAATAATGCCGGGTATTAGCCCGAATAAAACATTGGGCGGTGTTGTTGGGGGAACAGTTATCTCATTGCTAAGCGCATTCTTATTAAAAAACCTTTTTGTCGGCTCCATCGCCGGATTATTCATTTTTACCATCGGCACACTGTTTTTTGCTTTCGCCGGAGACATGCTCTCTTCGCTTTTTAAACGCAAATACAAGGTGAAAGACTTTAACAATATCATCCCCGGGCACGGTGGTTTTCTCGACAGGTTCGACAGTTTAATTGCCGGCGGTGCCTGGGCCGCACTTGCTATACCAGTTTTGGGAATTTAAAAAATAAAATTTATTATGGGAAATATTGTAGTACTATCATTTGTATATTTAATCGGAATCGGCTTGTTGCTGATTTTTAACGAGTTGGTTTACCGGAGATTGAACCCGACAGGGGAAATAACACGAAAATTTGCCCATTTTTCCTCGGTGTTGGCAACCGTGCCGTTTCCATATATTTTTCCATCGCACTGGTACATTTTAGTACTTGCCCTTTTGTTTGCAGCCGTATTGTTTATTACCCGGAAGGGGAAAATGCTAAAATCGATTCACGGCATTGAAAGAAAATCGATAGGTAGCTATTTATTGCCCATAGCTATTTATATTACATTTCTTTTTTCCGATTTGCTTGATGATAAATTCCTCTACATACTTCCCATGCTTATTCTGGCAGTTAGCGACCCGATGGCAGCCATTCTCGGAATCAATATAAAAGCCTACAATGGAAGAATAAAAGTATTTGGGAAAAAATTAAATAAAACATGGCTGGGGTCAGGAGCATTTCTGGTTTCAAGTTTTGTAATCAGCATTATAGCGCTTTATTTTCACCGAGGGGTATTCGATTTTGAAACATTCTGGCTGGCAATGCTGGTAGCTTTGGTAACCATGTTTGCTGAATTGATCAGTTGGCGCGGATCCGATAATCTCAGTATTCCCTTGAGTGCGCTTCTTGTTTTGCTCCTGTTCCTTTAATACAAATAAAACGAAAAAAATAGAATATAAAATTGAAATATGAGAACAGTAATTATTAACGGGGCAAACGGATATGTTGCTTCAAATTTCATCAACAATTTATTAAAAAAGCATTACAGGGTTATTGCCTTGGTTCGTGCAAATAAACAAGACCCGGAAGAAAAAATGAAAGAAGTACTCGCGCATATTAATGATGGCAAGGAAATAAATACTTCCAATCTTGAGGTTTACAATTACTCTTTACTTGGCGATAATTTTTCAATGAATGAAAATGTTCTAAAAAGCATTTTTACTGGTAATGTACATTACTTTCATTTTGCCGCCAGTTTGAAATACGATGAAAAGTCGGTTGATGAAATTTTTTCTACTAATATTGAAGGGGTTAAAAATTCGATTAAGGTTTTTTCGAAATATGCAAAGAGCGATTCCCACTTCTTTTATATCGGAACGGCTTATTCGTGTGGCAGGTTCAGCGGCCTGTTCGAGGAAAAATTTTATGAAAATGAAGATATTTCTGCGTTCAGAAATTACTATGAGCAATCAAAACGGTTTGCTGAAAATATTGTCGGGGAAAATATTCGAAACAACGGACTGAACGGGCACATCATCAGGTTGTCGCAGGTAGTTGGAAACCAGAAAACCGGTGTAACCAAAACCGATTATGGGATTTTCGATTTTGCCAAAAGGGTTTACAAGCTGGCCAACCGGTATCCCAATGAAATAGTGCGGGTACACGTAGATCCGGAAGCCACTCAAAACTTAATCCCGATCGATACGGTTACAAGGCAATTAATAAAAGTAGTAGAAGAAAACGAAATCCCGGAGATAATGAATTTTGTGTCGAAAAATCCGATACGGAACAGTTTTATTATCGATACCCTGAACCAGTTGGTGCCTATTCAAATAATTCCGATTAAAAATCTGGAACGAAACGAAATGAACCCCATTGAAAGAATGATTTCTGCAGGAATGTCGTTTACTGAAAGTTACGCTTCAATCAATGTGTTATTTGATACGCGGCAAAGAAACAAGTTTCTGAAAAATACGGCAACAGGTCCCACTAATAAATCCATTGCTAAAATGATGGAATATTTTATCGAAGCACTTTCGGAAAAGAAACAGGAACACGAAGTTACCTGATAGGTGCTGGTTTGGGACAACATTATAAATAATCATGCAATGAAACATAAAAACAATGAAACAGATTACAATAAAAGGCGAAAATATCATTAACGTTCCCAATTTTATTAGTTTATACCGTCTGCTGGCATTCCCGGTAATTCTTTTTATGGCACTTACCGGGCGCGAAAACTGGTTTGTAATTCTTTTGTGCATAAGTTTGGTCAGCGATGCTATTGATGGAAGCATTGCACGCTACTTTAAACTTCAAACCCATTTTGGGGCCGCACTCGACAACCTGGCAGACATTTTCACTTACGCTATGGCTATTCTGGGTTTATTCATTTTTAAATGGAATGAAATAGAACCCCATTCCTGGATTTTATTCCTTTTTCTCGGAATATTTGTTCTTAGTTATATTGTCTCGTTTGCCCGGTTTGGAAAAATTCCCGGCCTACACCTTTATTCAGCCGTTTCTGCCGGGTATGCCCAAAGTATATTCTTTTTTGTGTTGTTCGTTTTTGGCTTTTATCCCTGGATGTACTATCTGGTTATATCTTGGGGAATAATTGCTTACACCGAAAAAATAATTATTCTGTTTAAACTCGACGACATAAAAATCGGGGTAAAAGGATTGTATTGGTTAATAAAAAATGAGAGGGAGCAAGCATACTAACGATGTTATATAAAATTAGTTTGGTCATTATCATGGCCATCACAAATCTTGGCGTTTTCGCACAGGAAATTACAGGATATGTAAAAGACAGTAAAAATCAGGAACCAGTACCTTTTTCAAATATTTGGGTAAAAGGTACTACTCATGGAACCATGTCAGACGCTGACGGCCATTTCATAATAAAACTATCCGGGGAAGATACGCTTTGTGTATCATCCGTCGGTTATCGGAGATGGAAAATTCCGGCAAAAAATATAACGGAAAATCCGCTTGTGGTTTTTCTGGATGAAGAGGTTCAGGAACTTGGAGAAGTAACCGTAAAACCAGAAGTTTCGCGCGCCAAAGTTTTATTAAAACAAATATTGGAAAGAAAAAAAGAGAACCGTGAAAACATACAGAAAGTTAGCGACTATAAAGTGTTTGAGCGGACAAGTGTTTATTTGGCTGTCGATTCTGCTTCGCGGGCAAACCGGTTTATCGGCAATCTGGATGAAGTAACCATGAAACTTGACGGGCAGAGTTTACGATTCTCTCCCATTTATCTGGCCGAACTTGGCGAAACAAATGTTGGCGGAAAAGACAGCATTGTTTACAGCCGGAAAGACGGAATCTTCCCCAAACTGAACCAGACTATTGAAAGCCTGATTCTTTTGAATGTGGTAATCGATATGGATTTTTACCGCGACCAGATAAATATTCTTGGACGGGGAATAACCTCGCCATTAAGCAATTCAGCCCAACTGCATTACGATTTTTATTTAAATGACAGTACGTATATTGACGATACTAAATATTTTAGCTTTTCTTTCACGCCGAAAAACAAATATAATCCACTGTTTACCGGACGTTTTACCGTGGAAGACAGCACCTTTGCCCTGACTAATATTTGCGCTTACGTTCAGGAAGAAGCAAATATAAATTTTGTAAATGGCTTCAAGGCAAACGTAAATTACGCAAAAACTGATGAAAATACTTGGTTCTATAACAACCAGGAAATCAGTTTAAACCTGGCGCTAACACTAAATAAGGACACGGTTTCAAAATATGGCTCACAGCGGATCGATGAAGTTTCGAGCGGCAACTGGCTGGTAACCAAAACAACGCAATATTCCACTTCAAAACGATTAGAGGAAGTGCGTCCCCGCAACTGGAAAAACCAGCCCGAGTTTGAAGCTACCAATCATTTTGATGAAGGTACTTACATGCGGGTGGAAAAGCTGAAGGAGAATTCTGTTGTTCAGGGAATTGATGCCATTGGGGGAGCGGTTTTAACCAGCTATATCGACGCGGGAAAAATAGAAATCGGTCCGGTTTTCGATATTTACAGCACCAATGCCATCGAAGGCCAGCGCTTTTCGCTTCCGCTGCGCACAGGCGAAAAAATGTTTGAACGTTTTACTGTTGGCGGTTTTTTAGGTTACGGAACAAAAAGCAATGAGTTAAAATATGGTGTCAACTTTGGGTATCAACCCTTACCCACCGATAAAATTATTATTCGAGGAAATTATTCTGATGATTATACGCTGGTTTCACAAGATAAATACCTGCAGTTTATCAAAAAGAACCCGAATACCCGTGGAAATGGTAATTTTATTGCAGCCCTCACCGGTCGCGAAAAAAATCCGTATTTAAAAGAGGAGAAAAGTTTCAATCTAATTTTTGAATACAATGCCAATGAGGACTTTAACATTGAGGTATCTCCTTATTTTTTGCACAGCGGAAGTACGCCAAACGTACACTTTTTTAAAAATAATGTGGAGTATAATACCTACAACAACTATGGAATTCTGTTTAATACACGATTGGCATTCGGACAGTATTACGACAAGTATTATTTTACGCGTGTTTATTATATCGACGAAACCCCGGTTATCAACCTAAGTTTGGATTTGGGGCAGGTAAAACTGCCGGATGTTTCCGATGCCCAGGGAATGTATGCACAGTTTCACGGCTCTGTGGTGGGCAGAGTGAATATGGGACTTACTTTCATGCGTTATATGGTAAATGGCGGATACCTTTTTGGTGATGCCCCTTACGATTTGCTCGACCAACCTGTTGGTTCAATGTCGCTGGGCTATGCGAAATACCGGTTTAACCTGTTACATCACGCTGCTTTTGCGCATAACCTGTACACCAATTTTCACTGGGATTTAAACGGTGGGGGAATCATCCTGAATCGTATTCCCCTGGTAAAAAAATTAAAATTACGGGAAATGGTTTCATTAAAATGTCATTACGGAAAACTTACCGGCAGCTATAACCCAATTTTCGATTTACCCGGTTATTACACCCCTGAAATGAGCAAACCTTATGCAGAAATTGGATTCGGACTGACAAATATTTTTAAAGTTTTAAGAGTTGAATATGTGCATCAGCTCGGTGGTACCTATGCAAATCAAAATTTTGCAGACAGAAACGGAATATTCTTTAGGGCAGAAATGAGTTTTTAATAAAATCCGCTATAACCGTGAATTAGACCATTATCGAACCTCCAGGGTAAATTCTTTTTTCGCCAATCCCTGAATTGGCAAGGGTTCTGAATGGACAAAAAAAAGGAATTTCATCAAAATTGATAAAATCCCTGCTTAACCCAACTTGTTAAAAATGCCACCCAAAATCAAAAACATTCACCACAACTGGAGAAACATTGTGCGGATAATGAACACGCAAAAAGAGGTGGTATCAAGTCGGGCTCAGTGTTATGGCCCGACGTTTATTTAATTCACAGGAAAATACTTTGAGAAAAATTCCTTCATATCTTTCCACGAGGCTGAATCTGCTGCCGCATTATAAGCTATGGGCATGTTAAATTTCTGGCCTGCTTCAGTTGATTCGGGATTTGTGAAAGCATGCAAGGCTCCTTCATATTCTTTGAATTCATAATCAGCGCCGGCAGCGTTCATTTGATTTTTAAAATTATCTTTATCTTCCTGGGGTACAAATTTATCTGCTGCCCCGTTGCAGACGAGAACATGCGTGTTTTTAATTGTTGGGCCCGCTTTAAAACCTTCTAGCCCACCGTGAAAGCTTACCACTGCATCGAGCGGGACATCTAAACCGGCAGCGGTTAAGACCACCGTACCACCGAAGCAATAACCTATTGCTGCAACACGTTCAGGATCTGTATAACCGCTGTTTACTAAAATATCGTAAGCCGCGGTTATTCTTTCGTTCAATAAATCCACATCAGAATAAATAACCCCTGCATTTTTTTGTGCCTCCCCCGGATTATCAACGATAAGTCCATTGCCGTACATATCGGCGGCAAATGCGGTGTAACCTAATTCTGCCAACATCCTGGCCCGCTTTTGGTTGTAAGCATTATTGCCCCACCATTCGTGCACAACAATGATTCCGGGGCTTTTCTTCTTTTTATTCTCATCGTAAAAAAGATACCCTTTTAATGGTGTCTCTCCTGCCTTATAATCAATCTCTTTACGAACGATATTTTGTTCGTTCTTTTTTTCTGTCTGTGCATTCTGTTCTTTTCCCTGATTTCCTACGCATCCATAAGTAGTAGCTATAGATATCATTAACAAACTGACGACAAGTAATTTACTGTCGAACCCTTTTAAATAATTTTTGATATTCATGTTAACCTCCTTTAATTAATTTGTTGAAAAACGATTTTAATGTATGTTTTGTTCTAAGACCGGGATTTATTGCATTTTTAATACGGCCCTAAATCTTACTTTATTGGTAATCATTTTGTTATATGCCTCATTGGCTTTCTCAAGAGGAAAAACTTCAATTTGAGGACGAACATTTTTCAATACCGAAAAATTCATCGTATCTTCAGATTCTTTTGCATCACCCGAGGGCCATCCCTGAATTGTTTTGCCGGAAATAAGCGTGAAGGGGATAACCTCCATGGGCTCGTTCGCCGCTGCAACAACGATTAATTTACCTCGTTGTTTCAGGCCGTTTGTTATTTCCGAAATGACTTTGCTGTTAGGCGCAGTGGCCAATATAATGTCAGCCCCCCCAATTTTTTGCAGCTCTTCGGCCGCATTGGAGTTACTTGCATCTATGTATATGTGTGCACCGAGTTTTAGTGCCAATTCTCTTTTTTTACTTCCGTGGGAAATTGCCACTGTCCGGTAGCCGGCAGCATTCGCAAATTGTAATCCCAAATGTCCCAATCCCCCAATACCTTGTATTGCAACCGTGTCACCCGGTTTGGCTCCGCTGTTTCTTAACGCATTATACGTAGTGATACCGGCACAAAGAAGAGGGGCGGCTTCTTCCGAATTCAATTCTTTGGGAACTAAAGCCAGTGCATCCTGAGGGGCGCACATATATTCAGCATAACCGCCGTTGTAATTAATTCCGGGGACTTTCCCATTGTCACAATTAATGAAGTCGCCCCGACGACAAGGTTCGCATTCAAAACAATGGCCGCCATGCCAGCCTACGCCGACCCTTTGACCTGTTTGCCATGACTTCACATTTTTCCCGGCTTCCGTTATGGTTCCGATTACTTCATGGCCCGGGACTAAAGGATATGGTAGATTTGGGACCCATCCTTCTTTTACCATTGCATCGCTGTGACAAATTCCACAGGCTTCTACTTTTATCAGTACTTCATTTTCTTTTGGTGCCGGTACCGGAATTTCAACCAATTGAAAATCTCCACCGGCCTTTTTTACCTGCATTGCTTTCATTGTTGCCATTTTTTTTAGCTTTTAATTATTGAAGACATTGTCATATCTTTACCATTACTGTTGTTAATCCTCCTAATCTTGATCCTGCAAGAGCAACAGCTTCGTTTATCTTGTCAAGTGAAAAGGTTTTTACATCAAACAAATTTAAATTTAGCAAACCGGATTGAGCCAGGTTAACTATTTCATTAGCTTCAAAATGATGAAACCATAATGACCCTGTTAATTTTATTTCAGTTCCTAAAAGAAAACCGTAAGGAATATTGATATTTCCGGTTGCCCCGCCAACAAATACAGCAGCCCCTCCTTTTTTCACTGCATATAAGCATTGATGAGTTGACTGCGTATCAACGTATTGAAGGCAATCAACAAATGACCCGGCTCCTTTACCGTTTGTCAATTCCTTTATTTTGCCGGTCACGTCCCCATCAAGGAGCGACAAGGTGGAAATAACCGACGGATTAATCTGTTTGATTTTTTCCAATCTCTCTTTTTTATTTGCTACAGCAATTATTTTTACCGCACCCATTGCTAAAGCCAGCAGCACAGCGCTTGTGCCGACGGTTCCGGTAGCGCCGTTAATCAATACGGTTGAGCCGTAATGAACATTTGCATATTTCAAAGCCTGATATGCTGTTCCCAGGTAACCAATACGGACTGCCTGTTCAAGAGGAAAATTATCCGGTAAGATTGCCACATTTGTTGAGGGCGCTTTTACATATTGAGCAAAGCCGCCTTGATATTCATCTAAAAGATGGACGTTGTTCGGATTAAAAGTGAACATGCCCTGGAAAGCCATCGAATCACTCAATGCTTCCCGGCCCATTAATGCATATTCATCCGTCTTATGATAAAGGATCGAATTGACCCATACTTTTTGACCTTCTTCTAATCCTCTTACTTTGTTTCCTACTTTAGAAATGGTTCCAACTGCATCGGAACCAAAAATAGCCGGTAAAGCAGGGCGAATAAAATTTCCGCCCGGATTTAGAATATCATTCATTGATGGGGCTACAAATGTAGCTTTCACTTCTACCAACACATCGTCATCAGATAATTCAGGTATCGGCGCCTCTTCTATTACAAGAGGTTTCCCCAATTCATATAAGCGTGCTGCTTTCATTGTTTTTTCCATATTTTATACTCCTTGTCTTTAGTATTATTTTTTGAAATGTGTTTCAGACGCATTTTAATTTTTTCCTTATTTTATAATGTTCTTTTAACGACTCCTTTTATTTTCTCATTATTCAGCAATCTCTTCACATTTTCTGCTGCTTTTTCTGCTCCTTCAATCAAAATGTTTTCGACAATAGCTGAATTATGGGGCGATCCTATGAGATTGGGCAATTCAAAAAAGGGGTAATTGATTTTAAACTGTCCAAACTTAAACGGCTCGATCCACCACGCATCAATTCCGGCTGAAAAATTGGGGTGGCTCTTCAAATGTTCATATAAATCTTTTTCTTTAATAATCGGCCCTCTGGCCACATTAATCAATATGGCATCATTTTTCATCAGCTCTAATTCCCTTTTTCCGATTAATCCTTCTGTTTCGTCTGTCAGGGGAATGGAAATGACCACAAAATCAGAATGAATTAACAGGTGATCCAAATCGTCTAATCTACCTATAAAATCAACATCTTCGATTGTTTTTCCGCTTGTGTTTAATGCCATTGTTTTCACATCAAAACTACGCATCAATTTTGTAACTTCTTTCCCAATTGAACCGAAGCCGATAATTCCGAGCGTTGCTCCCATAACCTGCCTGGTAATACTTTTCAGTTGTTCAAATTTTCCTTCTGCCAGGCGGTTATGATACAATCGCAATTTTTTTGCCAGTGAAAGAATCATCGCGACCGTATGTTCAGCCATCGGTGTTGCATAAGCACCCTGGTTCGCTGCGATTAAACATTCGTTCGGAAACATATCGAATTTCAGGTGATCATAACCGGCAGACAATAATTGAATAAGATGAAAATTGCGGAACAGGCTTTTATTAAACTGTTCTAATTCTTTTGTCGGGTTCCACGCAATGATTATGTCACTTTCCAATAATATTTTCTCTTTTTTATCGGTTTCTATATCATCTAAAAAAGAAATCACATGATCCTGAAAAAAGTTCCTGTAAAACTCTTTTTCTTTTTCATTGGCTTTATATGTCACTAAAATATTTCTCATTTGTGGTAACTTTGAAGAATACTCATTAATTGATTGTTAAGTTTCACATTTTGGGCCACCTTAGTGAGGAATAAAATATACAGGTAACTTTATCATGCTTTTTGCTGCGGCTTCTGAATTGCGTCCGGGACGGGTGGTTCCTACTATAATTCCAATTTTCAACATAGTCTGTTCTCCTTTTATTTTTTAAGAATCTCGTCGAAAAAGTTATCTGCCATATGATTTTATCATGGTATTTCTCACAAATGGCTCATTTCGTAATTTAATCAGCGATCCCCCATTTCCTTTTACCTAAGTTGAGCGGTTTGAACGAAGTAAAAAATTTCATCCAAAATCTATTTTTTTTAAACATTATATATTGAAATATGTTCACGAATAAATTTAACCCAACTTGTTAAAAATGCCACCCAAATACAAAAAAATGCACAAATTTCGGTCATTTTATCTTGTAACTACCTGATAAATAATTGAGTTGTTTTTGAAAACTGTTTGTAGTACCCGAATTATAAATAATGTCACAACATGTGCTTGATATTCAATATTCTATATCAATTGGGAAACAAGTTGGGCTAATTTTTGATTTTCTGCTTTTTAAAATGGCAATTACTTTTCTGGATTTCTACTAAAATGCTGAAAAGTACAAATAATTGCTACTTGCACATCACTTGTACAAAATAAAAGAGGCTACAAAATTAATTTGTAACCTTTTGATTATCAAGTGAACCTGGCGGGACTCGAACCCACAACCTCCTGATCCGTAGTCAGGTGCTCTATCCAATTAAGCTACAGGTCCGTATTTACAAAAACGCTTTCCTTTTCGGGTTGCTTTTTATAAGCCGGCGGCATATTGTAAAAGCGGGTGCAAATATAATACTTTTTAAGAAATAGCGGCAAATTTCAAATAATGTTAATCGTACTTTTCCATTTTATCTTCAATGGTAACGCCGTTTTGAAAGTCAACCTGAATTTTCAGGTTGGTTAACATCTTTTGGGTTCCTGCTTTTTGGCAGGCTTCATGAATTATTTCGAGTAAAGCCGGCATTTCATCGTAAGCACATTCCACCACAGTTTCAAACGGACAAACCCGGTACTTCAGGCCGGTTTTCCGGATAGCCTCAATAGCTTCATCAACAAGCGAATATTTAATTTTTCCGTCAGCTTCGGGCAAAACCTGAATGGCGACGTTAATTGTTTTCTTCCTCCAGTCCATCATATGAATTTAAATTTTTACTTTGATTTAACATTTGAATAATCTCGCCGCGCGACAAAACCTTTACATTGGTAATTACCATGTCGTCGTTGAGGAAATTGCCGTATTGGTTACATTCTGCTACCACATTGTTAAACAGATTTTTGATGTCGGCTTTCAGCGGTAATAAAATAAGCGACGTTGAAAATCCCTCGAAAAAGTCTATGGATTCAAATTCTCCTTCATTGTCTTTCAGTGCAAAAATAAGCTCATCCTTTACCAGTTTTTGCTGGGTGGGATTGAGCATGCTGTTTCTTTCGCGGTTTATAAATACCACGTAGTAACGTAGTTTCTTTCCTTTACCGCCCAACCCGGTAGAAATGAAAACCTGCTTTTCGTCGAGTAGCGAACTTTTCAGTAACATCCTGCTCTCCTGCAGGGCCAGCACTGCCCAGTTGCGCAGTTCTTTGTCGGGTTTTTCAAGGTATTTTTCAATGGTGCGGTAGGCTTTCACCTCGTCAACAGCAGCAATGGCCGACAAAATTTCTTTCTTTCGTTCCTCTGATGTTTCAGCATGAAACAACTCCTCCCGGTTTTCAAAACACTCCTTTCCAATATTCTTTTCCCTAATCTCCTTGGAAAACTCGAAGTATTTCATCTGATCCCTGATATCAATCTGCTCCTCCAGAATACTGAAATCTCCGGGTAAATCCTCAATCGCCTTCTGTATGTCCTTATAGTATTTATCTTCTTCCATTCAAACAGTTTAAACAACAAAAATAACCACTTGTTGCGATTATAAGAAAATTTAAACCTATTTTAAATATATTTGTACGCTTATTTTTATTTAAATTAAATACGAAAAAGAGAAGGGGCGGAAGGGTTTGAAGTTAAGCGAAGTAAAACATAGTGAAACAGTAATAATAACCAAAGTTATCGGGCACGGATCATTCAGAAAGCGCATTACTGAAATGGGTTTTGTGAAGGGCAAAGAGGTGAAAGTGATAAAAAATGCCCCCTTCAAAGGACCGTTCGAATTTAAAATTCTCGATTATAACGTTTCGTTAAGAAAATCGGAAGCCGATTTGATTGAAGTGGTGCCGGTGAGCGAATTTGATACTTCGCAAAACGGCACCTACAAAGGGGTGATCGACCGGAAAATCAAGCTGGTCAACCAGTCGGAAAGAACCCGCACCATAAATATTGCACTTGTAGGTAATCCCAACTGCGGAAAAACCACGCTTTTCAATTCCATTTCGGGCGCTAAAGAAAAGGTGGGAAACTACACCGGCGTTACGGTGGACATAAAAAAAACGACATTCAATGTAAAAGGTTACACCTTCAATTTTTATGATTTACCCGGAACATACAGCTTAACTGCGTACTCCAAAGAAGAAATATTTGTCCGTGAATTTATTTATGAGCAAACGCCCGATTTGGTAATTAACGTAATTGATTCCACCAAACTAGAGCGGAACCTGTTCCTTACCACCCAGCTTATCGACATGGATTTACGCATTGTTGCCGCCCTAAACATGTACGATGATCTGGAGCGCAAAAAAATGAAATTTGATTACAAGGGGCTTTCGCGTTTAATGGGAATTCCGTTTATTCCAACCATCAGCTCGAAAGGAATCGGACACGATGAGCTCTTCGACAAAGTAATTGAAGTTTTTGAAGGAAGAGACACCATCAGCCGGCATGTTCACATTAATTACGGCAGCGACCTGGAAGATTCGATTCAGTCTATCCGTCAAAAAATAAAAGAAGTTAAGCCGGTTACCGATAAAATATCGTCGCGTTTTCTGGCCATTAAACTTTTAGAGCGCGATAAACATGTAACAGAATTGCTTTCTGATTACCCTAACTTCGCGGAAATAAAAAACATCACCGAAACGGAGATCAGTAAAATTGAAGGGCTCTGGAATGAAGACAGCGAAACAGTTATTACCGATGCCAAATATGGTTTTATTGCCGGTGCCCTGAAAGAAACGTTTAAAAATCCGTTCAGAAAACAAAAAACAGGTTCAGAAAAAATTGACAGTGTACTCACCCACAAGTACTGGGGATTGCCCATTTTTGCTGCCATCCTGTTCATTATGTTTTACACCACATTTAATTTAGGAGCCTACCCCATGAACTGGATTGACGCGGGGGTAATGGAACTTGGCAATTTCATTTCGGGCATAATGCCCGATGGAATACTCAAAGATTTGCTGGTTGATGGGATCATTTCCGGGGCAGGCAGCGTCCTCGTATTTCTGCCCAACATCCTCATTCTTTTCTTCTTTATTTCATTGCTCGAGGAATCGGGCTATATGGCACGCGCTGCTTTTTTAATGGATAACATTATGCACCGTTTCGGGCTGCACGGACGGTCGTTTATCCCGCTGGTGATGGGATTTGGTTGCAATGTCCCGGCCATTTTGGCCACTCGTACACTACGTAACCGTGGCGACCGGCTGCTGACCATGTTAATCATTCCGTTCATGTCGTGCAGTGCCCGGCTACCAGTCTATATTCTAATCATTTCAGCTTTTTTCGATAAATTTCAATCACTCATTCTTATAGGAATTTATGCTGCAGGGATATTTTTTGCATTTTTTACCTCTCAAATCCTGAATAAAACGGTTTTCAAAAACAAAGAAACCCCTTTTGTAATGGAGCTTCCCTCCTACCGCATGCCCACAGTCCGAAATATCATTTACCACATGTGGGACAAAACCAGGCACTATCTGAAGAAAATCGGGACGATAATTTTAATCGGGGTAGTTATTATTTGGTCGCTGGGCTATTTCCCGCGCGAAACCGAAAAAAACCAGCAGGTTAAACATGAAATTGAAATTGTTGAAGCCAATACCCAACTGGACGAAGAAATAAAACAGGAAAATATTGCCAGCCTTGAACAACAGCTGAAAGCAGAACAGCTTTACGGGTCTTACCTCGGGCAACTCGGACATGTAATTGAACCTGCCATGCGCCCGCTCGGCTTCGACTGGAAAATGAGTATCAGCCTGCTGGCTGGTTTGCCTGCCAAAGAAATAGTGGTAAGCACAATGGGCGTTTTGTACCAGTCGGGCGATGCTGACTCTTCGGTTAATCTTCAGCAAAAACTAAGGGACGAAGTACACACCACAGGAAAACGAAAAGGGCAAAAAGTATTTACCATTCCTGCAGCCCTCGCCTTTTTAATTTTTATCCTGATCTATTTCCCCTGTGTGGGTGTTGTGGCTACCATGAAAAATGAAGCAGGCTCGTGGAAATGGGCTGCCTTTGTTGTTTTTTATACCACCTCGCTGGCGTGGATTACCGCTTTTGCAATTTACAATGTAGGGAATTTTTTGATCTGAAATGGCACAGGAAATCATTACATACCTGATTGTGGCAGCAGCATTTTTGTTTGCGTTTTGGAAGTTTTACAAAAAATTTGGCAAAAAGAAGCCTGCTAATAAATTGATAAACGAACAACAGCAAAAACAAAACAATTGCTCAATTTGCACGGAAGAATGCATCTTGCGCGACCAGTCAGCGTCAACCTCGGGTAACGCTGATTTTTGCAATAAAACTTTTACAAAAAAAGATTAAAGTGCCTTCAGATTATTAATAGTTTCTTCCGGATTTTCGGACGTAAACACGAAACTGCCTGCCACCAAAACATTGGCACCGGCACCGAACAGTTTTTTTCCGGTTTCGTAGTTCACACCTCCGTCAACTTCAATAAGGCAATCTGAATTTGATTGTTCAATAAGGGTTCTGAGCTGGCTGACTTTTTTATAAGTATTGGGAATAAATTTTTGTCCGCCAAACCCCGGGTTAACCGACATCAGTAAAACCATATCCAGCTCACCAATTATGTCTTCCAGAACGGCCACCGGAGTGTGCGGGTTCAAACATACACTGGCCTTCATTCCGTTTTCTTTTATCAGGTTAACGGTGCGGTTCAAATGGTTGCAAACTTCGTGATGCACGGTTAAATAATCGGCCCCGGCATCAGCAAAATCGGCAATAAACTTATCCGGATCGATAATCATCAGGTGAACATCCAGGGGTTTGCGGGCCACTTGTTTCAACTGTTTTATCACGGGGATTCCAAATGAAATATTAGGCACAAAAACGCCGTCCATCACATCGCAATGCACAAAATCAGCTTCGCTGTGGTTAATTACTTCAATGTCCTTTTCAAGGTTATTAAAATTAGCTGCAAGAATGGATGGAGCTATCAAATGTTTCATGAAAAAATTTAATTATTGCCCGAGGTAAGCTTTAAGCAAACGGTTCCGGTATTGGTTTCTTAACTTTTTTATGGCTTTTTCTTTTATCTGCCGCACGCGCTCACGGGTTAACCCAAATACATCGCCAATTTCTTCAAGGGTATGCGGCTGGTAACCTTTCAAACCATAATAGCAGCGTAGAATCTCTGCTTCCCTGTCGCCCAGGGTGGCCAGTGAGCGCTCAATTTCCTGACGAAGCGAACTATTCATCAATTCTGAATCGGGGCTGGGCGAATCGTCGTTCAGCACCACATCGTACATGTCGTTCGCTTCCTCGTCACGCAGCGGGGCATCCATTGAAACATGAATATTCGAAAAATTCATGGCATCCTCAATCAGCTCCGGTTTCGATTCCATCAGGGTGGCCACCTCGTCGGAAGTAGGTTCGCGTTGGAATTCCTGTTCCAGCTTATTAAAAGCTTTGTTGATTTTATTAATGGAACCGATTTTGTTTAGCGGAAGCCGAACTATGCGTGCCTGTTCGGCCAGTGCCTGTAGAATAGATTGCCGAATCCACCAAACGGCGTAGGAAATAAATTTAAACCCCCGGGTTTCGTCAAAGCGCTCAGCAGCTTTTATCAGGCCCAGATTTCCTTCATTTATCAAATCGGGTAAACTCAGTCCCTGGTTTTGGTATTGTTTTGAAACTGAAACCACAAATCGAAGGTTGGCTTTAATCAGTGTTCCAAGGGCTTCGCTATCTCCTTTTTTGATTCGTTTGGCAAGTTCAACTTCTTTTTCTGCCGACAACAACTCCACTTTTCCAATTTCGTGCAAGTACTTGTCCAGCGACAACGTATTGCGATTGGTAACTTGTTTGGTAATTTTAAGTTGTCTCATAAAGCTGGCTTTATCTCAAAAAAAGTAAGCTAAAAATATATATCGTTTTGATAATCACCAAAAATTAAACACATTTTAGTAATCCTATACGAAAAATAACCTTTCTGGTTAAGAAAACATGCATATATTATGAATGTTCAGGCAATTTTGAATTAAAATTTTCCGGCAAGAAGGTATTTTTTTAAATTCTGAAAATCATTACCAAGTTCTTTAACCTGCTTGTCTTCCTTTAAAAATGCAGCAAGCCGTTGCGGAATTTCCACATTGGATGCACCAACCACCTGCGCAACGGTTTCTGTAAACTTTGCGGGATGGGCAGTTTCAAGGAAAACACCTGTTTGATTGGGCTTTAAAAAATCAGCTAATGCCTGGTAACCACAGGCACCATGCGGATCGCACAGATATCCGGTTTGGCTGAATACATTTTTTATCGTTTCCCTGATTTGCTCATCGGAATATCGAAAACCTTTCATTACCGAAGAAATTTTTTCATGCGAATGTTCGAATAAATCAAGTATTCGGGCAAAATTACTGGGTGCCCCAACATCCATGGCATTGGCAATGGTTTCCACCGAGGGGCGCGGGTTGTATTCACCGGTTTGAAGGTATTCATAAACCACATCGTTATCGTTGTTGGCCGCAAGAAACTGCGCTACAGGAAGTCCCATTTCGCGGGCAAACAACCCCGCGGTGAGATTGCCGAAATTGCCGCTGGGTACCGAAAATACAAAGTCTTTGTTTTGAAGTGCACCCTTTTTTTTCAGCCGTGCATACGCATTGAAATAGTAAAAAGCCTGCGGAAGGAAACGTGCTACATTAATGGAATTGGCCGAAGTAAGCATCAACTTTTTATTCAACTCCTCATCTAAAAAGGCCGTTTTCACCAGGCGCTGGCAGTCGTCGAAGGTGCCATCCACTTCAAGCGCGGTAATATTTTGACCAAGCGTGGTAAACTGCGATTCCTGGATTTTACTCACTTTTCCTTTGGGATAGAGCACATGCACATGGATTCCTTCCACGCCCAAAAATCCGTTGGCCACGGCGCTGCCCGTATCGCCCGAGGTAGCCACCAGCACGTGCACCTGTTTTTGATTATCTCCCAGAAAATAACTGAGCAGTCGCGCCATAAACCGGGCGCCCACATCTTTAAACGCCAGTGTTGGCCCGTGAAACAATTCCAGCGACCAAATATTTTCTGTGATTTTCACCACCGGGCAATCGAAAGCGAGGGTATCGTAAACGATTTCTTTCAGGCTGGCTTCGTCCACATCTTCACCAAAAAATTTCTTTGCTACTTCGAACGCAATTCCCTGAAAAGAGAGGTTTTGAATATTTTCAAAAAATGAAGGTTCGAATTTTTCAATCCGCCCGGGCATAAACAACCCGTTGTCGGCTGCCAGTCCTTTTACCACTGCTCCTTTCAGGGTTACAAGCGGCGTATTTTTGTTGGTGCTGTAATATTTCATATTTCCAAAAACCGTTTAATAAACTCATCCCCTTTTTGCAAACCATACGCTCCGTTTTTCACACTGAATTCATCGTACACTTCCACCTCATCGGGCACAATACCGGGTTTGTAAACCAGGAACGGCACCGGTTCGCGGGTATGGGTTTTAAGCGCACAGGGTGTGGGGTGGTCGGGCATAATGGCAATGGCCACCGGTTTATCCATTTTTTTGGTTTCTTCCAGGATGTATTTTACCACCCGCCGGTCGAGGTACTCAATGGTTTTTGTTTTCAGTTCCACATCGCCTTCGTGGCCGGCCTCGTCGCTGGCCTCGATGTGCAGGTAAACGAAATCTTTCTCTTTTAGCGCATCAACAGTAGCTTGTGCTTTCCCTTCGTAATTGGTATCGTACAGACCGGTGGCACCTTCCACTTTAATCACTTCCATGCCGGCATACACGCCAATTCCCTGGATTAAATCGACTGCCGAAATTACGGCCGATTTTTCAATTCCAAATAGCTCTTTCAGCGTGGGCATTTTCGGTTTGTTGCCCGGCGACCACGGCCAGATGCTGTTGGCTGCTGGTTTTCCGTTTTCCCGGCGTTTTTCGTTTACCGGGTGATTAGCCAGAATTTCCTGTGATTTCAGAATTAATTCGTTCAGTTTGCGTGCGGTTTCAATCCCTTCTTTCGTCTTTTCATTTATCAAAACATCCTTAAACGGGGCTCCCTGCACATCATGAGGAGGAGTGCAGTTAATATTTTTGTCGCCCCCTTTCACCACCAGCAGGTGACGGTAGGAAACTCCCGGGTAAAATTTCACCTGATTATCGGCAAGTTTTTCATTCAGAAAATGAATAAGTTCAGCCGCCTCTTCGGTTGAAATGTGCCCGCCTGAATGGTTTTTCAAGATACCGTTTTCAATGGTGAGCAAATTGCAGCGCATGGCCAGGTCACCGGGCTGCAGTTCAACGCCCATGCTTGCAGCCTCGAGTACGCCACGGCCGTCGTAAACTTTTTCCACATCGTAGCCCAGAACGGCCATGTTGGCAATTTCGCTACCCGGATGCATCGTTTCGGGAACTGTGCTCAACCGACCCGTTTGTCCGTTTCTGGCCAGCCAGTCAATATGTGGTTTCCGGGCCATTTGCAGGGGGGTTTTCCCGCCAAAATCCTCCAGCGGTTCATCGGCCATTCCATCGCCAAGTATAATTAAGTGCTTCATAATCTTTCAGTTTAAATATTCGATACTTTAATTAAATCGGCAAACACACCGGCAGCCGTAACCGAAGCACCGGCACCGTATCCTTTTATCAGCATCGGGAATTCGTTGTAACGCTCGGTGGTGTACATCACCAGGTTATTGCTGCCTTCCAAATCGTAAAACGGATGTTTGCTATCCACTACCTGCAGCCCGATTTGTGCTTTCCCGTTTTCGTAGCGGGCAACAAAACGCCACTTTTTATTTTCTTGTTCCAGTTTTTTACGTTTCGTTTCAAATTCATCATCAAGGGCCGGGATGTTTTTCCAGAAATCGTCAAGCGAGCCGTCAAAAAAGGAAGCAGGAACAAAACGGTCGATGGTAATGTCTTCCATCTCGAGCGGATACCCGGCTTCGCGGGCAAGTATTAAAATTTTACGGGCCACATCCACCCCGCTCAAATCCACACGCGGATCAGGTTCTGAAAACCCTTGTTCTTTTGCCATTTGTATGGTTTTGCTCAATGGAGTTTCTGCCGAAATAGTATTGAAAATAAAGTTGAGCGTACCTGACAACACCGCTTCAATTTTCAGAATCCGGTCGCCTGAATAAACCAAATCGTTAAGGGTGTTAATAATTGGCAAACCTGCACCAACATTGGTTTCAAACAAAAATTTAACCCCTTTTTGTTTGGCAATGTTTTTCAACGCGGTGTAGTTTTCGTAAGCTGAAGAAGCAGCCACTTTGTTGGCCGTTACCACGGCAATGTTCGACTGCAAAATGTCTTTGTACAGCGAAGCAACCTCGTCCGATGCAGTGCAATCCACAAAAACCGAGTTATAAATATTCATTGCCTTCATCTCTTCCACAAATCCCTGCAACGAAGATTTCATTTCCGAGGCCTGCAGCGTTTCTTTTACATTAGCTATATCAAATCCTTCGCGCCTGAAAACCATTTTTTTGGTGTTGGCAATACCGGTGAGTTTTATTTTCAGGTGCTTTTCATCGAGCAGCTTTTGCTGCTGTTTCTGAATTTGTTGTAATAAATTTCCACCAACAGTTCCAATGCCCATCAGGAATACATTCAACTCCACATTTTCAGAAAGGAAGAACGATTCATGCACCACGTTCAGCGTTTTTCGCAGCTCGCTGGTTTTTACCACCCACGAAATATTCAGCTCCGAGGCACCCTGTGCGATGGCAATAATATTTATCCCATTTCGTCCGATGGTAGAAAACAGTTTCCCGGCAATTCCGGTAGTGTGTTTCATGTTTTCACCTACAATCGCCACTATTGACAAATCGTTTTCAATGGCAATTTTACTCACCTGCCCACTTGCAATTTCTTTTTCAAACTCAGCCCTGATGGCACTTTCAGCAAGACTAACAGCATATTCGTCAATTGCCACACTAATTGAATTCTCGGAAGAAGCCTGAGAAATCAGTATCACATTCACATTCATTTTGGCCAGTGCCGTAAACAAACGCATTGAAATACCGGTAACGCCCACCATTCCAATGCCCTGAAGCGTTAGCAGCACAATCCGGGAGATGGAAGAAATCCCTTTAATCGGCCGGTCTTTCCGGTCACTGGTACTGCTTAAAATAAGCGTGCCTTCGTTTTTGGGCTTAAATGTATTTTTAATATGAACAGGAATTCCTTTCCGGTAAACCGGCAAAATAGTTGGGGGGTAAATCACTTTTGCCCCGAAATGCGACAATTCCATGGCTTCGGAATAAGTGAGCTCAGGAATTGTGTACGCTTTACTGATAACCCGCGGATCGGCAGTCATAAAACCATCCACATCGGTCCAAATTTCAAGAGCTTCTACTTCGAGGGCTGCGGCAATAATGGCTGAGGTATAATCGGATCCTCCGCGGCCTAAAGTGGTGAATTCATTGCGGGAGTTTTTGGCAATGAAGCCCGGAACAACGGCAACGCCGGTAAAATCTTTAAATTTCGCTTTTATCAACTGGTCGGTTTCATCAAAATCAACCGCAGCTTTTCCAAAATTGCTGTTGGTTTTAATAAATTCGGATGCATCTTCCCTGATAGCCCCGGGAATATACTGCGCAACAATATGCGACGAAATACGCTCGCCTATTCCGGCAATGCGGTCGAGGGTTTTGGGCGTGAGCTCCCCCACCAGGGTAATCCCGGTAAGAATTTGCTCGAGCTCATCCAACAGTTCGCCGGCAATATAAGTTATGGGACCCGAGCCGTTAAAAAGTTCGGAAACCGTGTTGGCATGCCGCTGTTTTATTTCTTCCAGATATTTACCAAAATTGTCTGTACCGGTGGCAGCAACCTGTGCTGCCTCAAGAATTAAGTCGGTTACACCTCCCAAAGCCGAAACCACAACAATTACATTGTCATTCTGGCTTTCTACAATTTTTTTAACTTTTTGAATGTTTTTGGCTGAGCCAACCGATGTGCCTCCAAATTTTAAAACCTTCATGCGAACTGTTTTTTCATTAAAAAAAAACTGGATGAATCGACAGATGCGGTTCACCCAGTATAATCTGCCGTTTTTTGTTTCTTATTCTGTTGTGGTGGTGGTTTTTCCCGTAATGGCTTCAAAAATTTTCGTTTCAAGCTCCTGCGCCAGTTCAGGATTATCGATTATCAGGTTGCGCACAGTTTCGCGGCCCTGCCCGAGTTTGGTGTCGCCATAACTAAACCACGAACCGCTTTTTTTAATGATATTGTACTGAACGCCCAAATCGATTATTTCACCCGATTTTGAAATTCCTTCGCCATACAAAATGTCGAATTCGGCTTTCCGGAAAGGCGGGGCCACTTTGTTTTTTACCACTTTCACGCGAACGTTGATCCCCATCACTTCGTCGCCGTCTTTAATCTGGCCAATCCGCCGGATATCCAAACGTACCGATGAGTAAAATTTCAGGGCATTCCCCCCCGTGGTGGTTTCGGGGTTTCCAAACATTACCCCGATTTTTTCGCGCAATTGATTGATAAAAACACAGCAGGTTTTTGTCTTGCTGATGTTGGCTGTAAGTTTCCGCAAAGCCTGCGACATAAGTCGGGCCTGTAACCCCATCCTGGAATCGCCCATTTCGCCTTCGAGCTCTGCTTTTGGCGTAAGCGCTGCCACGGAGTCGATAACAATAATATCGATTGCACCCGAACGCACCAGGTTATCCACAATTTCAAGGGCCTGTTCGCCGTTGTCGGGTTGTGAAATCAGCAGTTCCTCGGTATCCACGCCAAGTTTTTTGGCATAGTACGGATCGAAAGCATGCTCGGCATCTACAATTGCGGCAATGCCGCCGGCTTTTTGCGCCTCGGCAATGGCATGAATGGCCAGCGTGGTTTTACCCGACGATTCGGGGCCATAAATTTCAACTACCCGCCCTTTGGGGTAACCACCTACGCCAAGCGCAATGTCGAGTGCCAGCGAGCCCGACTGGATAGCCGGAAGATTTTCAACGGCCCGGTCGCCCATGCGCATGATGGAACCTTTTCCGTAACTCTTTTCAATTTTGTCCATGGTAAGCTGAAGCGCTTTCAGCTTTTCTTTGTTCATTGTTGCTTTTTCTTCTTTCGTCATGTTCAGACCAGGTTATATATTTAAGGTTTTTAAAATTTGATTCGTATGATCTTTGGTTTTCACTTTTTTGAAAACGTCTTCTATCACCCCGTTTTCGTCGATAATAAAAGTGGTGCGTAGAACACCCATGTATTTTTTCCCGTACATATTTTTTTCGCCCCATGCACCGTAAGCCTGCAGTATCTCTTTTTCTGTATCGGCTATCAAATCGAATTCCAGATTGAATTTTTCTTTAAATTTCCGGTGCGATTCCACACTGTCGGGGCTCACGCCCAATACTTCAAATCCTTTTTCAAGCCAGGCATTGTAATTATCGTTCAGGTTGCACGATTCGGCTGTACAGCCAGGGGTGTTGTCTTTCGGGTAAAAGTAAAGTATCAGCTTTTTCCCGAAAAAATCCTGTAACCCAACCTTTTTGCCATCCTGGTTCACCCCCTCAAAATCGGGTGCTTTATCGCCTAATTTTAGTGTTGTCATGTTTTGTTTGTTTTTCAAGTTCTACAAATATACGTTATTTAATGATAAATATCAGGCAACATCTTATTTGATTCCGAAAGATTCCTTTGCCCTTAAAAAGTTAATGCTTTGCACAATTTTTGTAATTTTACCATTTGTAAATTATCAGAAACAGAACAATGCTGAACAATAATAAATTAGTACTACTAACACTCCTGTTTGTTTTATTGTTTGCCGGGAATGGTAACCTTTTTGCAGGCAACCAGGATGTTTCGGCCATCAGGGCCATGCAACTTTTCGATGAAGGAGAATACGAAGCCGCTGAAATTGCTTTCAGGCAACTGCTGGAAGATGAACCGGGTAACACCATGTTAAATTATTATTATGCTGCCAGCCGAACAGAAAATGGCCATTATTCAGAAAACGATTTGAACACTCTGCTGGGAGTAATAAAAGATGCCACTCCTCTCCGCATTAACTATTATCTGGGAGTTCAGTATCACGCGAGGAGCAATTGGGAGCAGGCACTAAAATACTATAACCAGTACAGGATTAGTGTAAACGAAGAGGACAGGGAAGAAGTTCAACTCACCCAAAAAATTCAGCAATGTTACGATAAAGTGAATCCTTTTGCTGAACAAGAAACACCCGCACCGGCAGCAATTACGGATCAACAGGAACAGCCTGAACCAACCGCCAAACAGGAGCAAACCAAAGAACCCGAAAGTACAATACAGGAAACCACTCCTCCATCACCAAAACAGGAAAAAGAAAGTATTGCAGAAAATACTGTCAAAGAAGGCAGCCTGAAAGCTTCAGCTCCGGTTCCCCAACCGCTTCAAACCGAATTGATTTCAACACCCCGGAAAAATTTGCCCGATCTGCCCGGCGTAAAAGCAACCTACACCCCCCCGTCGGGTGAGCCGGTTGAATTTCAGATAAATAACAAAATTACCTACCTCAACACCGCCCACTTCAAAACTGAAAAGGGAAAAGAACTTTTTCTGGAAGGGAAGGCCCTGCAAGAAGACCTGGAACGGCAAATGGAAAAAGCCGATGCATTGCGGAAAGAATACAGAACGACACAAGATGCTGAAAGAAAAGCAGAAATTGGCGATGAAATTCTTACTATCGAAAATGAATCGTACCAAATCAGGGAAAATATTATGCAACTGTTTTCGAAAAGCAGGCAACACGAAAATAGTTACTGGCAACATGCCGGGGAAACTGCAGTAAATAATTTCATTATAGAACTGGATAAAATGAAAAGAGCCCGCAAGCAGGCAACAGTTCAAAACCAGGAAGAAAACACCGGCACTCCGCTTTTAATAGCAGCGAGCAATTTGCTCAATAATTCGGAACCAGCATTGCAAAACCAGCAGCAGGAAAACGAAAACGAGCTGGTTTACAAAATACAAATAGGAGCCTACAGCCGCGGACTGCCCTCTTATGTTGAACGGAAGTTCAATAAATTGTCGCTAATACGCAAGATTGACAACTATACCGATGAAAACGGAATGGTAGTTTACACCACAGGAAATCTCTCAAATCTTAATGATGCCATAAAAATGCAAAACCAGGTGAGGCAGGAAGGAATAGAAGATGCCTTTGTTGTACCGTATTTTAACGGAAAAAGAATAACTTTGGAACAAGCAAAAAAAATAGAAGCAGAAGATGACAACGAGAGAGACTAAAAAGAATCCGGCCAGGAACCTCCCAAAAAAGGAAACCAATGAATACCTGCTGGTTTTGCACAACGATGAAGTGCACAGTTTCGATTACGTTATTGATGCACTGATTGACATTTGCGACCACGATTACGAACAAGCAGTACAATGTACGGTAATTACCCACCACAATGGCAATTGCGACATTCGTAAAGGTGAATTTGACACGTTAAAAAAAATGAAAGATGCGCTGACTGAAAGAGAGTTAAGCACATCTATAAATACAAAAACATGACCGCATTTGCTATTATTTTGCTCATTTTACTGGGTTTGTTGCTCTTACTCATCGAGTTTGCCGTGATACCCGGAGTTACCATTGCCGGGATTGGCGGATTCATTCTGCTGGGCATCAGCGTTTATATAGCTTTCTCAGAATATGGCACCGGGATTGGTTTTCTTACCCTCACGTTTGTTTTAATTGCCTCCCCATTGCTGATTTACTATTTCTTTAAATCGAAATCGGGCAAAAAAATGATGCTTGAAACTTTTGTTGACGGCAAAGTGGAATCGGTTGACAACTCCAAAATTAAAGTTGGCGATACCGGAAAAACCATTGGACGGCTTGCTCCTTCAGGAAAAGTGAAAGTAAACGGCGAAATAGTTGAAGCTCAGTCAACCGGAGCTTATGTTGACCACAACACCGAAATAAAAGTATTGAAAATGCTCACTAATAAAATAATTGTAGAACCTGTAAAAAAATAACAAAATGATTGAATCAATAGGTACATGGGGAGTGGTGATTGGAGTAATTGTTTTACTTTTCATCATCCTCTATTTCATTCCCATCGGGTTGTGGTTTTCAGCCCTGGTTTCAGGCGTAAAAATTTCACTTTTGCAACTCTTTCTGATGCGGTTCAGGAAAGTTCCGCCGGGAGTTATCGTCCGGGCACTAATCGAAGGAACAAAAGCAGGCCTTCATCTCAACCGAAACGATTTGGAGGCGCACTACCTGGCCGGCGGGCACGTGGCCAATGTGGTGCACGCGCTGGTGTCGGCATCCAAAGCCAATATCGACTTAACTTTTAAAGTGGCCACTGCCATCGACCTTGCCGGCCGCGATGTGTTCGAGGCCGTTCAAATGTCGGTTAACCCGAAAGTAATTAACACACCCCCGGTTACTGCCGTTTCAAAAGACGGAATTCAGCTGATTGCCAAGGCACGTGTTACTGTTCGCGCAAGCATTAAACAACTGGTTGGGGGTGCCGGCGAAGACACGGTTCTGGCCCGCGTGGGCGAAGGAATTGTTTCTTCCATTGGTTCCTCGCACTCACACAAAGCCGTGCTCGAAAATCCGGATTTCATCTCAAGGGTGGTTTTGGAGAAAGGGCTCGATGCCGGTACAGCTTTCGAAATTCTCTCCATCGATATTGCAGACATCGACATTGGTAAAAACATTGGTGCCGGATTGCAAATTGACCAGGCCGAAGCCGACAAGAACATTGCACAGGCCAAAGCAGAAGAACGCCGTGCCATGGCTATAGCCCTCGAGCAGGAAATGAAAGCAAAAGCACAGGAAGCCCGTTCCAAAGTTATCGAGGCCGAAGTGAAAGTGCCGCTGGCTATTTCCGAAGCATTCAAAAACGGAAACCTGGGCATAATGGATTACATGAAATACAATAACATAAAAGCCGATACGGCTATGCGCGGGTCAATTGCAGACGACGAGCAAAATGATAAAAAAGAATAACATTCAATAACTTACAACAAAAAGCCTTTCATTTTCAGAAAGGCTTTTTGTATGATTTAATATTGAATAACATATTTTTAACATTCAGTTAACCCATTCAATCAAAATCGGGCTTATATTTGCAGCATAGTTTTAGTTCATAGGTTTAGGTTTGATTAGTTTTATTGGTTTAGTTAGATGAAAAGGATGGGTGTTGACCCGTCCTTTTTTTTTGACACATCATCAGGAGCCGGAGTTTCCAACTTTGGATTTTATTTAACGCCCCCTACCACCTGAGTTAATAGCCAAAATATCAAGTGTGCTACTGTATTCCCATCTCTTTGGGATACTCGATGTGTGATAAAAACAGTCCCCGGGCAGGTGCCGAAGCTCCTGCTGCCCCCCTGTCTTTTTTTTCAATAATTTCCCTGAAATCTTCCACCGAAAGTTTTCCGCGGCCAACTTCCAGCAATGTTCCTACAACAGCACGCACCATGTTGCGTAAAAAACGGTCGGCCCGGATGCTAAAAACCAGTAGATCTGCTTCCCTGCCCCACTCTGCCCTGTATATTTTGCAGTAGTTGGTTTTCACATCGGTATGCAGCCGGCTGAAGCTGGTAAAATCAGTGTATTCAAATAGTAATTTGGCGGCTTCGTTCATTTTTGGCACATCAAGCGGAACCGTGTACTGGTAGCTGGTTTCGGTTTGAAACGGATTCTTCTGTTTGGAAATATAATAGTGGTAGGTGCGCGAAATGGCGCTGAACCGGGCATGGAAATCGCCGGGTACTTTTTTAATGCTGAAAACCGCGATGTCAGGCGGCAGAAAGCGGTTCAGTTTGAAAGCTAAGTCTTCTTCTGCAATCGCCCTATTTTTACTGTCGAAATGCAGCACAAAATACGATGCATGCACACCGGTATCGGTACGGCCGGCACCCACTACTGCAATTTCTTCGCGCAGAATGGTTGACAATGCTTTTTCCATAACCTCCTGCACCGAAACGGCATTGGACTGAATTTGCCAGCCGTGGTAGTGGGTTCCTTTGTAACTCAGTTGTAAAAAATAGCGTTGACTCATTGTTTTTTCGCTTCAAACTGCAAATTAACCATTTTCTCGGCAAATTACATCGGTGAGACGGATGCTGGCTGTAAAACTATTTGACACAGGACCACCTCGCCCGCCAAATGACGGGCTTCTCCCTCCTTAGAAAGGAGGGAAAACGTTCGTGTTACAAATTGTCTATGTGCTCATAAATTATTTATGGCACCTGAAAATAACATTTGGGATTTAGTTTGAATTCAAAAAACAAAGCCGGAAAGTGGTTTTATTTCACTCCCCGGCTTTGAATTTCTGATGAATGTTAAACCTGCTTTCGCAGTTATTTTGCCAGTTCAGCTTTATCACCTAAAGCTGTTGTATATGGCCTGATGCTGTAACTAAATTGTGTTTTTTCAGCTTTTAATACATAACGGTCCATGGGTGGCGGGCCGCAACTTCCACCGCCCAGACCGTTGTGTGCAACGTCGATGGTAAGGATGGTTTGTTTCTCTTTGTTCAGTTCATACGGATGATTGGCTACATCCAAATCGAGTGGTGTGTAGTGCATCGCACTGAAATCCATGTGATTTTTTGCTGAAACAAGAATGCCTGTACCAGTGTGGTTGGTAACAGTAACCCAACGTACGTCGCTGCGGTTGCCACAATCCTGCGGGCGAATATAAGGAACAAACATATCGTCGGCCGTAGTTTGGTAGCGGCCAATGGCGGCAGCATGTTTACGATCTACATAGTTTTCAAATGGGCCGGCGCCAAAATATTCCACGTTTTCAAATCCTTCCGGTAACCGGAACATAAAACCTAACCGTGCCAGCGACCATTCAGCTTCGTCGGGTGTAAAAGTGGTTGCTATGTCGATAATACCATTGCCATGAACTGTGAATAGAGTATTGGTAACCACCGAATAACCTTCGGGAGCCGTCGATTTCACATCAGCTTTAATTTCAACCTCGGTATCGCTAATGGTGTTTACTTCGAGATTCTGCACCTCGGTAGTAAGGTCCCACAGCTTCAGCTGTTTCCAGAATCTGCCCGGGCCACGGTCGTTATCCACCGGTGCCCTGAAAATATTCAGCATTGGCCCGGCCACGTTTTTCGGGGCCGGCGGCTGATAGTTGGCATCACCTCCTCTGGCTCTGCGCATGCGTGGCATAAACATCATACCACGTGGTTTTTCAGTGCTCATTACATCGGTTTTGAAATACTGCAAATCGGTAATGGTTCCCACTATTTTGTTGAAGGTAACCCTAAAGTTTTTACCGGTAATAATTACTTCACTGTTGGTATCCTGTACTGCAACAGGCGGAACATAATCGGGTGTAGCCGTGTAAGCAGGAACATTGTACGGAACTTCAAATTGTTCCCATGCTACAACATGTCCGGCATTGCCCCACCTGGTATCTGTTTTCAGGCTGAAAATCACTTTCATAAAATATTCACTGCCGGGTTTCAGCTCCGGGTTTTCAATGGGCACTGTAATATTTTTTGTTTCTCCCGGAGCCAAATCGAGTGAAGGCATCTGTCCGGCTTGAATCACTTTTCCATCGCAAGCCAGTTCGTACGATAGATTAAACGCATTTAAATTAATAAACTGGTATTTGTTTTGAATTTGTACCTGGCCATTTAACAAGTCGATGGGTTCGAAACCAACATACTGGTATACCTTTTTCACTTCCTCCATTTTGGGTGTAATCTGTCTGTCGGGAGTAGTGAGCCCGTTGATGCAAAAATTACCGTCATTTGGGAAATCGCCATAGTCGCCACCATAGGCATAAAAATATTCACCTTCTTTTCCGGGTACGGGTTTGGCCAGTCCCTGGTCTACCCAATCCCAGATACAGCCACCGATCAAGCGTTTATGGCTGGCAATAACATCCCAGTATTCCTGTAAGTTGCCAACTGCATTTCCCATGGCATGGGCATATTCACACATAAAAAATGGCCTTGGATCGTCTTTCGCTCCGGTATTGTCCAGCCATTCTACACTTGGGTACATGGTCGATTCAATGTCGGCCACTTCGTTGTAACCCTGGTAATGAACAGGGCGTGTAGTATCCATTTCCTTAACTTTGTCGCGGCAGGCTGTAAAGTTAATTCCGCCACCAGCTTCATTTCCCAATGACCAGATAATTATAGACGGGTGGTTCTTTAGTAAATCCACCATGCTCACCACGCGGTCGATATGTGCTTTCTGCCACTTTTCGTTTTTCGCCAGCGATTCAGGGCCGTAACCCATTCCGTGCGATTCGATGTTCGCTTCGCTAACCACGTAAATTCCATAAATATCGCAAAGTTTGTAAAAGTCGGTATGGTCGGGGTAGTGGCAGGTACGTACGGTATTTATATTGAACTGTTTGAACAATTGAATATCGCGAACCATCATATCGAGGCTCACATGTCGGCCACCAAACGGATCGTGTTCGTGGCGGTTTACACCTTTCAGCAAAACAGCTTTCCCATTTACCCACAATTGCTGATCCCGGATTTCAATTTTCCTGAAACCAACATGCGAGGAAAGTACTTCCAAAACATCGCCTGCATTGTTTTTCAGCACAAATACGGTTTGATAAAGGTTTGGAATTTCGGCTGACCACAGTTTTGGGTGAGATACAGGTACCGATTCGTTGATTTCCAGTCCGTTTTTGGTAGAAACTTTTTTTACCGGAACCGTTACTATTTTTTGATCGGGGCCAGGAACTTTTCCAAATTCTGAAAGGTACACATCGCACGAACTAACATCGGAAACACCAAAATTACGGAACTTCATGTTAATCTTCAGCGTGGCTTCTGTGAAGTCATCATTTAAGTCAGTCTTCAAGCCAAAATCCCATAAATGAGTTTTCGGGACCGAATATAAATAAACGTCGCGGTAAATACCGCTGAACCGCCACATATCCTGGTCTTCCAGGTAGCTTCCGTCGCTCCAGCGATACACTTCAACCGCCAGTATATTTTTGCCGGGTGCCAGGTATTTGGTAATGTCAAATTCAGCGGGAGTCATACTTCCCTGGCTATATCCAACTTTCTGACCATTTACCCACACATAAAATGCACTTTTTACACCGGAAAAGTGAAGAATAACTTCGCGACCATTCCAATCGGCTGGGATTTCAAAATCACGGCGATACGAACCTACCGGGTCAGGCGCATCATGTGCTGTAAAATATTCCGGTGCCGGAGAAGTAACTTTGGGCGGGTCTTTTGCAAACGGAAACCGCACATTGGTGTAAATGGGTTTTCCGTAACCTTGCAGTTGCCACTCCGAGGGAACTTTAATATCGTCCCAGTACGATACATCAAAATCCGGTTTATAAAAATCAACCGGCCTCAGATCCGGGGCTTTAACCCAGTTAAATTTCCATGTTCCGTTTAAATCCTCAAAGTAAGGGGAATTGTACGGAACATCGCTCACAGCTTCCTTTATGCCCTGGTACGGAACATATTGGTTGTGGGCACTTTCTTTGTTTATCCCAATAACCTGCTCATTTTCCCAATCGTGTTGCTGTGCAAACGCGCTAAAACTAAAAGCAGTTATCAGGGAGATTCCGATAAGTAATGTTTTTTTGAACATAATATTTTTAATTTATCAGGTATTGGTTTAAAAAATAGATTATGTTTATTGTCGAGAATGGAAAAGGCCTATTCTCATTTGTTCAATTAACTATGATTGTTAAATGAGCAATTAGTTTAATCCTCTTTACCTAAACTGGCACGCTAAGGTATAAAAAAATAGGACGCACGGCATTTAAAGCATCGTTAACAAAAATGAAATTCATATTTATTTTGAAAAAGTGCCGGCTGCTGTCAGATATTTACTGCTTGTTAATTTCTGTTGCCTGGATTAGATATTCCTCTCACAGGGCTGTTCAATTCTAATCTTATTTAGAATGCTCAAAAAACAAGGAATGTTTATAACTTTGTAATTCACTAAAAAACAGAGCTATGATCATTTTCAAGATAAAAAAGCAATGCAGGTTTTAAGCTTTTTTGATACCCGGTCGGAACTTATCCTTGCCCATGAAACGATAGATGTAAAAACAAACGAAATACCAGTGGCACAAGCCTTGATCCCACAATTGGGATTAGAAGGAGTTATATATACTTTGGATGCCTTGCACTGCCAGAAAAAAACGTTTGAAATAGCCGGGAATGAAAATATAGAAGAAAAACAATGGAGCAGATATATTGAATCTGTCATTTGCGAAGAAAGGCAAACATACATTTTATTTAGAATTGAACAGCCCTTTTGATGGAAAAGAATAACGCAATCTATAATCTTCAATATTTGTATCCTTAGCGCACTTTGCACAGACGTATTTTTGCGACCTTTGCGCGGAAATCTTTTTCCTCTTGTCAAATGAACTTATTCTTCAATCAACTTTGCCATGCACCGCACTGAAAATTTGACAGGTTTTAATCTCAGTTATCCACACCCCAAACACTAATAACTGACAATGAGACAGTTGTGTCGAAATATTGACATTCAAAAACCAGTAAAATCTACGTGGTATGCCATTTGATATTTCTGTTATCAGAAAAGAAAATTAAAAAAATGTAGAACCATTAAAAGTAAAGGAGGGTAAAGCCATGACACTCGCAAGAAGAAATGAAGGTTATTTTCCATCATTTATCGATCGTTTTTTTAACAACGATTTAATGGACTGGGGTACTTCAAACTTTTCAAGTACCAACACATCGTTGCCGGCTGTTAATGTAAAAGAAACCGACGATGATTACTTTATCGAAGTGGCAGCTCCGGGGATGAGCAAAAAAGATTTCAATGTTAATTTTCAGAACAATGTATTAACTATTTCTTCTGAAAAGAAAAATGAAAAAGAAGAAAAAGAAGACAGTTATACCCGGAAAGAATTCAGCTATCAATCGTTCCAGCGCTCATTTACAGTGCCCGGAAACGATGTGGACAGTGATAAAATTACTGCCAGCTACGAAAACGGTATTCTGAACATTAAGCTTCCCAAAAGAGAGGAAGTAAAACCGAAGCCGGCACGCGAAATTAAGATTTCGTAAGATCTCCCCTGGCCTCCGCCAACTGGCGGAAGGGGAATAAGAGGAAAAGTTTGAAGGCAGGGAGTTTTGCTCCCTGCTTTTTTATGGGATTTAGGAAGCGGGAAGCAGGAAGTGAACAGCTTGCAAGTTTGGGAATCTTCCTAATGACCGATGACCGGTGAAGGAAGCAGAGGGCAGAGAGCAGAGAGAAAAGCGGAAGGAGCTTAACGGTTTGATCCGCTTAGCGCATGGCTGGATAAGCGGAAAGCGGGAAGCAGGAAAAGGGAAGCTCGAAGTTTGAAGATGAATAATGTAAACGCTGACAGGCCATTCAGACGCTGTCAGGTTTGGGAAACACCGTCTTGTCAGCGTGCAACGCACCTGACAACGTCAACTAATATATCTCTTCCTTATGGAGGCTTTGTAAAAGAAGAAGGCACAAGAGGAAGCGTCAGTGCAAAATCAGAAAAAATTGAATCGTATATGAAGACTTGGCGGGGCTTAAAACTTTTTAACAAAATAGTTGGCCGAATTCTAACACAATAGGTTAAATTCGTGCTCTCAAAAGTTAGACGTTTAGATATTTAAATATGAGTATCAATATTTCATGTCAGTAAATGAAATACTAAAATAATAAAGAATTACATAGAGATATGAACGAGACAGTGGATATAAAAGAGCTAAACGAACGGATTCAGAAAGAGAGTTCGTTTGTTGACATGGTTTCCATGGAAATGAACAAAGTAATTATTGGTCAGAAACATTTGGTAGAAAGCCTGTTGGTGGGGTTGTTGTCCAACGGCCACATCCTGCTCGAAGGTGTGCCCGGGTTGGCAAAAACGCTGGCCATTAAATCGCTGGCCAACACCATCAGCGCTAAATTTTCGCGCATCCAGTTCACACCCGACCTGCTTCCGGCCGACCTTTTGGGAACCATGATCTACAGCCAGAAAAAAGAGGAGTTTTCCATTAAAAAAGGGCCTATTTTCGCCAATTTTATTTTGGCTGACGAGATAAACCGCGCCCCGGCAAAAGTGCAGTCGGCGCTGCTCGAGGCCATGCAGGAACGCCAAATCACCATTGGCGATGCCACGTTTAAACTCGAAGAACCGTTCCTGGTAATGGCCACCCAAAACCCCATCGAGCAGGAAGGTACTTATCCGCTGCCCGAAGCGCAGGTGGATCGTTTTATGCTGAAAGTAGTAATTAACTACCCCAATAAAGCTGAGGAGCAACAAATTATTAACCAGAACCTCCTGAAACAGTATCCTGAAACTTCGCAGATTCTGAAACCGGAAGATATTCTCAAAGCCCGCGATGTGGTGAAAGATGTTTACATGGACGAAAAAATCCAGAAATACATCGTGGACATCGTATTTGCCACACGCGTACCCGATGAATACAACCTTTCAAAATACAAGGAAATGATTTCCTACGGATCCTCGCCCAGGGCGGGAATCAGCCTGGCACAGGCCGCCAAAGCATTTGCATTTATTAAAAGAAGAGGTTATGTTATACCTGAAGATGTACGCGCGGTTTGTCCCGATGTAATGCGCCACCGTATTGGGTTGAGCTACGAAGCCGAGGCAAACAATATTACTTCGGAAGAGATTATAACTGACATTTTAAATACGGTTGAAGTACCTTAATGGAAGCTACTGAGTTATTAAAAAAAGTAAGGCAGATAGAGATTAAAACACGTGGGCTCTCGCGGAATATTTTCGCGGGCGAATACCACAGTGCTTTTAAAGGACGCGGAATGGCCTTTTCCGAAGTGCGTGAATACCAAATAGGTGACGATATCCGCAGCATCGACTGGAACGTAACGGCTCGCTACAACCACCCCTATGTAAAAATTTTCGAGGAAGAAAGGGAGCTTACCGTGATGTTGCTTATCGATGTAAGCGGCTCCCGCGAATTCGGTTCTTTCGAAAAACTGAAAAAAAACGTTATCACCGAAATTTCAGCCATCCTTTCCTTCTCGGCCATTCAGAACAACGACAAAATCGGGGTCATCTTTTTTTCCGATACCATTGAAAAATTTATCCCGCCAAAAAAAGGGAAAAGCCATATTTTGCGCATCATTCGCGAACTGATTGATTTTCATCCGCAACACAGCGGCACCGACATAACGGGAGCCATCCGCTACCTGACAAACGCCATTAAGAAAAGGTGTACTGTATTTGTTATTTCCGACTTTATGGACGATAACAAAAATTTGGAAATGGCGCTTTCCATTGCCAACAACAAGCACGATGTAGTGGCGCTTAAAATTTACGATGAACGCGAAAAAGAACTTCCGCCCATTGGAATGCTGAAACTCAAAGATGCCGAAACCGGGGAGTATGTGTGGGTTGACAGCAGTTCGCGCAAAACACGTAAAATTTATTCCGACTGGTGGATTAAACATGCAGCCCGGTTCGATTCCATGTTCAAAAAATGCGGTGTGGACTACACGGCAATTAACACGAACCAGGATTACGTGAAATCGTTGATGAACCTGTTCAAAAAGAGGGCATTAAAACAGTAGATGAATGAAATTCGAAACAAAAATAAAAGGCAGTAATACTTCACAGTTCGACTCCGCTCACTGTGACGGTCAGCCTGAGCGGAGTCGAAGGCTGAAAATGAAAGCAGTGAGTGCATTAGTCGTTTTCTCTCTTATTATATTTACCCAGAATGTAAACGCGCAACGCATAAAAGCCGAAGCAAGCCTCGATTCGACTAACATTTTGCTGGGCGACCAGGTGAAGCTTTTCCTTGAAATCGATCACCCCAAAAATGTTGATATTGAATTCCCGCAGATCCCCGATACAATTCTCGATAAAATTGAAGTGCTCAGCCGCTCGGGCATCGACACTTTTGAACATGACGATGAGTCGTTTCAGAAACAAATACAATCGTACCTGATTACCAGTTTCGACAGCGGAACTTACCGCATACCGCCCTACTGGTTTAAACTGGACCTGGACGGACGTATCGATTCAGTGCCCAGCAACGGGGTGACACTGCGTGTGCACAGCATTCCCATTGATACCACCCGCGGCCCCACCGACATAAAAATGCCCTACGATGCCCCGCTAACCCTGAAAGAGGTTACACCCTATATCCTGGGAATAATTTTAATTGGTGCTATCCTGTTTTTTATTCTCTATTCAATCAAACGGAAAAAACAAAACAAGCCCATTTTCACGCTGCCTAAAAAACCCAAAGAACCCGCGCATGTTATTGCCTTGCGCGAACTCGACCGTATTAAAAGTGAAAAACTCTGGCAGAAAGGAAAAACCAAAAAATTTTATAGTGACATCACCGAAACCCTCAGGGAATATATTGAAGACCGTTTTGAAATACAGGCCATGGAACAAACGTCTGACGAAACAATTGAAAGTTTCAGGGCAAGGCCCGGTTTGCTGAAAGACAAAACTTTTGAAAACCTCTGCCAGATTTTAAAACTGGCCGACCTGGTGAAATTTGCCAAATACCAGCCATTGCCCGACGATGATAATATGGCACTGGTAAACGCTTACTTTTTTGTGAACGACACCAAAAAAGAAGAAAAAAAGAAGCCTGAGGACAAGGCGGATGATGACGAAGAAAACGTTGAAGAAGTAGAAATAAAATAACAAAGGATGTTTGAAGGACTGACATTTAAAAACCCGGAATTTTTCTACGTGCTGCTGGTTATTGTACCAATGGCTGCCTGGTATATTTTTCGGCAAAAGAAAAACACGGCAAGCATACAGGTTTCCACTACTGCTTCAGTTATTAAAGCCCCGAAAACGCTGAGGCACTACCTGCGCCATTCGGTATTTTTACTGCAGGTGCTGGCCATTGGTGCTTTCACCATTGTTTTGGCAAGGCCGCAATCGTCACGTAACTGGGAGAACGTTACTACCGAAGGGATTGACATTGTAATTGCACTCGATATTTCAACCAGTATGCTGGCGCGCGACTTTACACCCGACCGGCTCGAAGCTGCAAAAGAAGTGGCCATGGAGTTCATCTCAGGCCGACAATATGACAGGATCGGCCTGGTGGTTTTTGCCGGCGAAGCATTTACGCAATGCCCGCTTACCACCGACCGGGCCGTTTTGCTCAACCTTTTCAAAGATGTTGAAACCGGCCTCATTGAAGACGGAACAGCCATTGGCAACGGACTGGCCACCTCGGTAGCACGTTTAAAAGACAGCGATGCCATCAGCAGGGTGGTAATCCTGCTCACCGACGGCGAAAATAATTCGGGCGAAATTGCCCCGCTCACAGCTGCCGAAATCGCCCGTACATTTGGAATCCGCGTGTATTCCATTGGCGTGGGAAGTGTGGGAACCGCCCCTTACCCTGTGCAAACGCCTTATGGAACTCAACTGCGCGACATTGAAGTTAAAATTGATGAAGAGATGCTGAAAGAGATATCAACTATTACCGACGGTAAATATTTCAGGGCTACCAGCAACACCAAACTGGAAGAAATTTACCAGGAAATTGATCAGCTGGAAAAATCGAAAATTGAAGTGCGCGAGTTCAGCCGCAAATCGGAAGAGTTTTTGCCGTTTGCACTGGCAGGAATTTTGTTAATTGTTTTAAGCCTGATTTTAAGAACAACTGTATTCAGGAGTATCCCTTAAAAAACGAAAAAAAATGGAAATGTTCAGGTTTGCAAATATTGAATTGTTATGGGGGCTGCTCATTATTCCGCTGCTGGTCCTGATTTTTGCCTGGTCGAGAATTGCCCGGAGAAGAGCATTGAAACGATTCGGCAGACAAGAAACCATCAGCGTTTTAATGCCGTTTGCGTCAAAAAGCAGGCCTGTTTTCAAATTCATTTTGCTCATGCTCGCACTGGCATTTTTTATTGTTGGTGCGGCTCGTCCGCAATTTGGATCAAAACTGAAAAAGGTAAAACGCGAGGGCGTGGAACTGATGATTGCCCTCGATGTTTCCAACAGTATGATGGCCGAAGATATTCAACCCAACCGGCTGGAACGGGCCAAACGGGCCATCTCCAGGCTGGTTGACCGTTTGAGTGACGACAAAATAGGGCTCATTGTTTTTGCCGGCGACGCTTATATGCAGCTGCCCATTACTTCCGATTACAATTCGGCCAAGCTTTTTTTAAGTTCAGTAAACCCCCAGATAGTTCCAACGCAGGGAACGGCAATTGGTACAGCCATTCAAATGGGAATACGCTCGTTCACTCCGGAAGGCCAGTCCAACAAGGCCATTATAGTAATTACCGATGGCGAAAACCACGAAGACGACCCGGTGTCGGCTGCTCAGGAAGCTGCCGAAAACGGAATTGTAGTGCATACCATTGGAATGGGTTTGCCCTCGGGGGCACCTATTCCGGTGCTTAAAGGCGGTCAAAAAGATTACCTGAAAGACAAAAACGGCGAAGTAGTAATTACCAAACTGAATGAACCCATGCTGGAGAAAATTGCTTCTGCCGGAAACGGAATATACGTTCGGGCTAATAATGCACAGGTGGGGCTCAATGCCCTGTTCGACGAAATCAACAAGCTGGAAAAAGAGGAGATGGAATCGCTGGTTTATTCCGAATACGACGACCAGTTTCAATACTTTTTTGCCATTGGATTGTTTTTACTTCTGCTCGAATTTGTTATTCTTGAAAGAAAGAACAAGTATTTTAGAAAAGTAAACCTGTTCACCACAAAATAGAATAAAAATGAAACAGACTGTTTTGTTCATATTGATGATGTTGTTTACCCTGACTGTTTTCAGTCAGAATGAGCGGAAATTTATCCGCAAGGGAAACGAAATTTATGAAGAAGCGGTAAAAGATACCACACGCATCGATACTTCAAAATTTAGTTTGGCCGAAACCGAATACCGCAAGGCGCTCAATAAAAAACCAGGGAACGAGAAATGGGAATTCAACCTGGCCGATGCACTTTATAAACAAATGCGGTTTGAAGAGGCGGAACAAAAATTTGCAGAGTTGCACAAAAAACTGGAAACGCCTGAAGAAAAAGCCCGTGCGCTGCACAACCTCGGAAACAGCCAACTGATGCAGCAGAAAATAGATGAAAGCATCGAGTCGTACAAAAATGCGCTACGCAAAAATCCGGATGATATCGAGACCAAATATAACCTGGCCTACGCGCAAATGTTAAAAAAGAAACAGCAACAGCAGCAAAAACAACAACAGCAAAACCAGGATCAGAATAAGAAACAGAACAAGGATCAACAACAACAGAATCAGGACAACCAGAACCAGCAGCAAAATCAGGATCAACAACAAAACCAGCAAAATCAGCAAAATCGAGATCAAAACCAACAACAGAAGCAGAAGCAGCAACAAAACAAAATTTCGAGACAAGATGCCGAACAGTTGCTGCAGGCATTACAAAACGATGAACGCGATATTCAGAAAAAAGTAAAAAAAGAGAAGGCTGCTAAAGCACGTCAATCGAATGTTGAAAAAGAGTGGTAAGGAAAGGCCCCATCCTGACCTTCTCCCAAAAGAGGAAGGGATTAATTACTGAATTAAATGAAATTTGATGAATAAAAATTTTTCTTTGTGAAAAAAATAATGATAAAGAACCTGATAACATATTTTTTATTTTTCATTTTAACCGCGGGAGTGTCGGCCGAACAAACCAAATTTGAAATGTCGGCACCCAACGCGGTAGAAATGGGAAAACAATTCCGGCTCTCTTTCACACTGAATGAAAGGGGAAGCAACCTGCAGTTGCCACCGGGCCTTACCAATAACTTCGATGTATTAATGGGGCCAAGCACCGGCCAGTCAACACGCATGCAATCCATTAACGGCCGCACAACCACCGAGGTAACATTTTCTTACACCTATATTTTGCGTGCCAAAGAAACGGGAACATTTGAAATCAGGCCTGCCACAATTGAAGTTGACGGAAAGGTTTTTGAATCGAATTCACTGAAAATACAGGTGGTTAAAGCCAAGCAGCAATCCACACAGCAATCGCCATCCCAGGGTGAAGGAGAACAACAATCAGTTGATTTGGGTGGCGAAAACCTGTTTGTCAGGGTTGAAATGAATAAACAAAATGTGTTCAAGGGCGAGCAGATTATTGCAACTGTAAAATTGTATGTCAGTCCCGACATTCCTGTTTCAGGATTCGACGAGGTGAACCTGCCCACTTACGAAGGATTTTACACACAGGACATTGAAATCCCCCAGCAAATAAATTTTTCGCGCGAAGTTTACAACGACCGTATTTACCAGGTTGGAATCCTGAAGAAAACAGTGCTTTTCCCGCAACAAAACGGGAAAATAACGGTAGAGCCTTTCAGCATGTCACTGCTGGTACAGCAACGGGTAAGGCAGCGCAGTTTCTTCGACGATTTCTTTAGCGGAGTACGCACCGTTAAAACAACCGTTACCAGCGATCCCGTTTCGGTAAATGTGAAAGACCTGCCGCCCGAACCTGCAAACTATTACGGTGGCGTGGGTAATTTCAATATTTCTTCGGAAATCAACAACGAAAATATTACCACAAACGATGCGGTTACGCTCAAAGTAACCATCAGCGGAACCGGAAATATCAGGCTGATAAGAACACCTGAGCTGGAACTTCCATCCGATTTTGAAGTTTACGATCCGCGTTCAAACGATAATGTGCAAACTTCCGACAACGGAGTGTCAGGCACAAAAACAGTGGAATACCTGTTCCAGCCCCGTTTCGAAGGCGACTACACCATTCCGTCGATTGAGTTCGCCTATTTCAATCCGGCTACCGGACGGTATGTTACCAAAGCAACAAGGGAGCATTCGCTGCACGTTACCAAGGGATCCGACGATCCTTCGGGAGCTGTAATCAGCAGCACACGGCGTGAAGACCTTCAGTTGATTGGGGAGGATATCCGGTTTATAAAACAGGGAAATCCGGCATTGCGCGAAAAAGGGTTCACTTTTTTTGGAACTCCGCTCTTTTATTCCGTATATGGAGGTAGTGCTTTGTTATTCCTGGCTCTGATTGCCGTTTACCGCAAAAAAGCACGCGAAAATGCCAATGCTGCACTCATGCGGAATAAAAAAGCCAACCGCATTGCTGTTAAGCGATTGAAAACAGCTGCCGGGTTCATGAAAAAGAATGAAAATGAAGCTTTCCACGAAGCAATCCTGAAAGCTTTCTGGGGTTATTTAAGCGACAAGCTGGGGATTCCGGTGGCCAACCTTAACCGCGAAAGTGCCGTAAACAGTTTACAACAACGCAATGTGGCGGAAGACCTGATAAATGACTTTGTGGACATTATTGAACAGTGCGAATTTGCACAGTATGCCCCGTCGGGAGGTTCAGAAGCCCGCAGTGACCTGTACAAAAAAGCCGTTTCGACCATGAGCAAACTGGAAAAACAGATAAAAAAGTAACTGTAAAATGCTTATACAATTATTGAAAAAATATGGCTTTATATGGATTTGGATTTTTTTGGTCCTGAATTCATCAGCACAGGATTCCACCCAGGTCCTTTGGGAGAAAGCCAATGCCTACTACACTACGGAAGAGTTTCAACAGGCAATTTCGGCCTACGAGCAAATTTTGCAGGAAGGGCAGGAATCGGCCAAACTCTATTTTAACCTTGGCAATGCTTACTACAAAACAGGCGATTTAAACAACGCCATTTTAAATTACGAACGCGCCCGGCTTCTTGCCCCGCAGGACGAAGACATTCAGTTTAACCTCGATTTAGCCAACCAATCGGTGGTAACCGAAATTGAGGCTCTCCCCCAGCCTTTCTTCGTGCGATGGCGCAGCCGGGTGGTCAACCAGTTCACTGCCGATTCGTGGTCGTTCATCAGCATCGGGGCGTTTATTATTTTTCTCGGATTGCTTGCACTGTTTATTTTCAGTAAACGGCCGGGCCTGAAACGGCTGTCATTCTGGCTGGGCATTTTTGCCATTATTGTTTCCGGATTCACCTACTCATTTGCTGCCCGCCAAAAAAAGAAGATAGAAAACCGTAACCATGCCATTGTATTTTGCCCGAGGGTGACTGTTAAAAGTGCCCCGGCACAAACCGGCACCGACCTGTTCCTGCTTTACGAAGGCGTTAAAGTACAGATATCGGACAGCGCCGGCACCTGGAAAGAAATCAGGTTATCAGACGGAAATGTGGGCTGGCTGCCCGATTCATGTATCGTAAAAATTTAATCATGGAAAAAGATTTTAAACTGGCCGTCCTCATCGATGGTGACAACATCCCCAGCGCTTACGTAAAAGAGATGATGGAAGAAATTGCAAAGTATGGTAATCCTACAATAAAGCGCATTTACGGCGACTGGACCAAACCGTTTCTTTCGAAATGGAAAAACCTGCTGCTCGAAAATGCCATCACCCCAATTCAGCAGTACAGTTATACCACCGGCAAAAATGCCACCGACTCGGCAATGATTATCGATGCTATGGATATTCTGTACAGCGAAAAAGTGAACGGGTTTTGCCTGGTTTCGAGCGACAGCGATTTTACCCGGCTGGCCACCCGGCTGCGCGAGGCCGGAATGAAAGTTTACGGGATTGGCGAAAAGAAAACGCCTGATCCCTTTATTGTGGCGTGCGATAAATTCATTTATATTGAAATTCTGGAAAACCGTTCCAAGGAGAACGAAACCGCAACAACACCTGATAAATCAAGCAAAAAAGCGCAATTGGATAAAATTACGCCCAGGGTGGTTAAACTCATTTCCTCTACAATTTCCGATTTGGCCGACGACGATGGCTGGGCTTTTCTGGGTGACGTGGGCAGCCTGCTCCAAAAAAAGCAGCCCAATTTCGATTCACGTAATTATGGCTTCGAAAAACTCACTCCCCTCATCGACTCCATCGGAAAATTTGAAATCGACCAGCGCGACAGCTATAAAGGAAAATTCAAACTAATTTATGTCAGAAATAAAAAACGGTAGTTGCCTATGAAAACAGATAAAGTAAAGCGAATTGCCCTACTCACCTCCGGTGGCGATGCCCCCGGGATGAACGCTGCCATCAGGGCCATTGTGAGAAGTGCCATTTATTACAACCTGAAAGTTGTTGGTGTGGAAAACGGTTTTTCGGGGCTAATTAACAACGATTTTATTGAAATGAAATCGCACTCGGTCTCTAAAATAATTTCCCGCGGTGGTACCATCCTGAAATCATCCCGCTGCCCCGAATTCAAAACACAGCAGGGAAGGGAGCGTGCATTCAATAATATGAAAGCAGCCGGAATCGATGCGTTGATTGTTAACGGAGGAGATGGCTCCTTCCGCGGCACCGACCTGCTTTACAAAGAGTTCGGGATTCCGGTTATCGGTATTCCCTGCACCATCGATAACGACATTTACGGAACCGACTTTACCATCGGTTTCGATTCAGCAATAAATACAGTAATCAGGGCTGTGGACAATATCAGGGACACGGCAGAATCGCACAATATACTTTTTTTCGTGGAAGTGATGGGGCGCCACTCCGGCTTCATTGCACTTAACTCTTCCATTGCCAGCGGCGCAGAAGCCACTTTGCTGCCCGAAATCCGGACTGACATCGACCAGCTTTGTCATTTCATGGAAATGGAGCGGCGGAAAAACAAAACATCGGGAATTGTAATTGTAGCTGAAGGTGACGAAGAAGGCGGTGCCGCTGAAATAGCACAAAAAGTAAAACAACGGCTGCCCAATTACGAAACACGGGTTACAACGCTGGGGCATATTCAGCGTGGCGGCTCTCCTACTTGCAACGACAGAGTACTGGCAAGTCTTTTGGGACATGCTGCTGTTAAGGGATTGCTCGAAGGCAAAACTGGACTGATGGCCGGACAAGTAAACCGACAAATTGTTTTCACTTCCCTGGAAGAAGCTTTTTCAAAACGCGACAAAATTGATAAGAGTTGGATTGAGATTAGTAAAATAATTTCAATGTAAGTTGATTATCCGTCAAGCGGTTCAAAACCCCTTGACGGATGACTATTTCAGCAAATCCAGTATTTCATCTTTGGTAACCTCCTGCAGCAAATTGTTCGAATTGATAAATTGTTCAGCGAGCGAATTCTTCCGTCCCTGCAACAGTTGAATTTTTTCTTCGATGGAATTTTCGGTAATAAACCGGTAAACAAACACATGCTTTTTCTGGCCAATACGGTGCGCACGGCTGATGGCCTGATTTTCGGCCGCAGGGTTCCACCACGGATCGATAATAAACACGTAGTCGGCACCGGTGAGGTTAAGCCCCACTCCACCGGCTTTCAGCGAAATCAAAAAAATCTGCTTGTCGGGTTCTTCCTGAAACTGCCGGATAACCTCGCCACGATTGGATGTTTGCCCGGTGAGCATGCTGTATTTCCATTGGTTCTGTTCAATTTTGGTTTTCAGCAGCTCCAGGTGTTTTACAAACGACGAAAAAATCAGTACTTTATGTTTTTCAGCCATCAGGTTTTCAAGCATCAGGAAAATCTCCTCAAACTTGCCCGATTCAGTCTCTGTACTATTTTCCAGCAATTGCGGATGATTGGCCAGCTGACGCAGTTTGGTCAGCCCCTGCAAAATAATCATGGCTGATTTATTCACACCGTTCTCTTCCATGCTGCTGAGAATGGAATTGCGGATAATAGATTTTTCACGCTCATAGGTTTTTTGCTGGCTGCCTGCCATTTCGCATAAAATAACCTGTTCCATCAACGGTGGCAGGTCTTTGGCCACTTCTTCCTTGGTGCGCCGGAGAATAAACGGACGGATAAGGATTTGCAGCTTTTCCTGCGGCTCTTTCTTATTATGCTTTTCAATGGGAGTTATAAAATATCGCCTGAAAAACACCAGGTTGCCCAACATTCCTTTGTTCAAAAAATTCATTTGCGACCACAAATCGGACAGAGAATTTTCGATGGGTGTGCCTGTAAGCACAAGCTTATATTTTGAATTCAGTTTTAAAACAGATTTGTACGTTTTAGAAAAAGGATTTTTCACGTACTGGCTTTCATCCAGTATCAGGTAAAAAAATTCATGTGTTGAGAGGAAAGAGGAATCGTTTCGCAAGGTGCCGTAAGTTGTGAGGATTACATCGTAAAAACGGACCATCTGCTCCATTTCCTCCGCTTTTTTGCGTTGTGGTCCTACATGCCGGTAAACTTTCAGCGAAGGAGTGAATTTTTTAATTTCTGCTTCCCAGTTGTGAACCAGCGAAGTGGGCAGCACAATCAGGCTGGCCGGCTGAAAAGTGTCGTTCCTTTTTCCGGTCAAAAACAAATCGAGCTGACCGTCGGCAGCTACAGGATGCACTATGTTTGCATCCCTTTTGGGACGTTTAAGCTTTAAGAGCAGCGCCAGGGTTTGCAGGGTTTTTCCAAGCCCCATATCATCGGCCAGGCATCCGCCAAAACCGTTTTTGTGAAGCCCATACAACCAGCGAAACCCAGCTTCCTGGTAACTTCTCAAACTAACTTCCAGTCCTTCTGGTAATTCGACTTTCGCGGTGCTTTTATTCAGGTTCAGAAACTTTTCCAGAAACGATTTATCATTAGGATTCAGAACCCGGCTGAGCAACGCGTAATGATGTTTGCTGAACTGCATTTTTTCACCTTTCCCGTGTGCAAAAGGCATCAGTGCTTTATAACGGGCAAACCACTCCCCGGGCAATACAGCAATTTCACCATTAGGGAGCTCAAACTCACGAATGTCGTTTAAAATATGGTTTTTCAGTTTGATAAACGGAATTTTGAACTCGCCGAACTGAACCGTGGCATAAACATCGAACCAGTCATCGTTTCCTCTGGTCTGAAAATCGAGATACTGTTCTCCTGTAAAATATTTCCTTTCCAGTTTCGCCTGCTCAATTTTTACCCCCGCGGCATTTAATTGCGGTTTGTTGGTATTGAGCCAGTTGATGAGAAAATAAAATGCATTGTTTTTTTCGAGAAGCTCCATTCCATTCAGGGTAAAATAACCGCCTGCAGTTTTTAAACCTGCTTTCTTCAATTTGTTTTCAATTTGTTTTTCCCACTCAAAATCGCGTTGGATTTTGCGAAAAACAAAACGACCGTTTTTCTTTTCGTACTGAACAAATATTACTTTCTCATCGTTGGGCAAAAAAGTTTTGTCATCATACCGGAATTTCAAAACAAAACAGGGTTCATATTTTAAATTGTATTCCACCGATAGCAGAGCAACTTTTTCAGCTACTTCATTAACAATATCGAACCCTTCTGCCTCAACATCGAACTCGCGAATGGTTTTGCGGACAAAACCTCCGTAATATTTCTCCTCGATTGAGTTGGGCACCGAAACAGCCTCTTTTTCAAAAAACGGAACCAGCTTTTTGGCATCCAGCTTTTCAAAAGCTACAAGACGGCCACGGTGCAAAATCATGCACGGCTTGTTGGTTACAATTTTAATGTTCCGGTTCTGCAGCGGGAGCTCTTTTTCATCGAGAAAAACTTTTAACCGGTAGCGGGTTTCTGTTTCAGTGCGATTAAAATAGAAAACCGGCCGTGCAAACAGGGGCTGCACTTTTATTTCGTCTTCATCATATAAATTGGAGTATTTCACCTGTTTGTTGAACAAACGAACCGGGCTCAGCATTAAAATGGACACCACCTGAAACATGCATTGTTCAATAAACGGAGATACCTGCTTTTCGAAATAAGCAGGTTCAAGCTTCGAAAAAAATTCGGAAACGCTGCCAGCCCGCGAAAATTTCTTCACCAGTTTTTCATCGCTGTATTTCTCGATGATCTCAACCAGCTCTTTCTCATATGGTTTCAGGGATAATTCAGAGTCGTCCAAATCACGCTTTTTCACATGCCGTTCAATGGTGTAAAACTTATCCTTTTCATGAATAATGTAAGGCAAAAAAACATTACCCAAATAGCGATGCTGCGTTAAAGCAATAATGAATTCGTTATGGTTCATTAAAAACTGTTTAGTAAAAACAAACCTCAAATATAATCAGACTTGCCCGTTTTCAGGTCATTCCTTCCTGATGTTTAAGTTAAATCCTTTGCCCGGCGGGGCTAATTTTTTATCTTTACGAAAAAAGTAAAATGGCACAACTATTTGTTAATAAAATTAAAACGGCAGCAAAGAAGGAAGTAAAACTATCGGAGGCTGCACATCTGCTCGAGAACCAGGCAATACTTCATTCAATAGGCCACATTAACTGGGAAAATTTTCCGTACCGACCTGATGTTCAATTTAGAATTGCCCATACCGGGGACCAAATCTGGTTAAAATTCTATGTAAAAGAAAAGCATATCCTGGCACGCGAAACCCGCACCAACGGTGATGTTTACAAAGACAGTTGCGTGGAATTTTTCGTATCGTTCGACAATGAAAATTACTACAATTTTGAATTTAACGGAATTGGCACCACTCATTTGGCTTTTGGACCGGGCAGAAACAACCGCAAGTTTGTGCCTGCCAAAACAGTTGAAAAAATTGAAACCCATTCAAGCCTGGGAAGCGAGCCGTTTGAAGAAAAAACCGGTAATTTTGAATGGGAAATGATGATTCGAATACCGCTTGAATGTTTTGCCTACAGCAAAATCAACTCACTCAACGAATTGAGCGCCAAGGGTAATTTCTATAAATGTGGAGATGAAACATCCGAGCCCCATTTTGTTACCTGGAATCCTGTTGGAACAGATGAACCCGATTATCACCAGCCGGGTTATTTCGGCGATTTAAAATTTGAATAACCCCAAAACTACCGGCAGGGTATATCAACTGAAATAATTGCACTACAAAATATTACATCCCGCAAGAATCAATGGATTTTTGCGGGATTTTTTGCATCTAAACGAAACTAAGTTCATAAAAAAATCACACAATTATTTTTATTTTACACATAAGTGCATTATTTTTGCAATAGGAATTAAAAAGGAAAGGAGTACATTATGCCAGGATTTAACAGAACAGGTCCGCAAGGTGCCGGCTCCATGACCGGCAGGCAACTTGGACCATGCAACGACAACAATCGCGACGTACAACCCCGGGGAACAGGTTTTCGCAGAAGACCAGGCTGGGGAGCCGGACGCAGAGGCGGAAGAGGATTTGGATTCCGCTGGGGAAATCCTTTTGCAGGAGCCCCCGGTTATTACGAAGATGCAACTGCAGGTGAGGCCAGTCTCGAAAACGAGGTCCGTGTTTTGAAAGACCAATTATCTGAGGCCGAAAAAGAACTGGAACAGTTGCGCAAAGAAAAAAATGAATAAACGGCAGGTGAAATTCCTGCCTTTCTTTTAAAAATAAAAAATATGAGATTTGGAAAAGGAAGAGGCACCCCAACGGGTGACTATAAGGGACGAAACAAAGGCGGAGCTTACGGCCCCGAAGGATTTTGCGTTTGTGTAAAATGCGGACACAAAGTAATGCACCAAAGAGGTGAAAAATGCACGAAACTTAAATGCCCTGAGTGTGGTCACACCATGGTACGCGAGGAATTGGTGAAGAATAAAAAATAAGTAATTTTGCCATTCTGCTTTTTGCTTATTTTTTAACCAACTTTAAAATGTATAAATACCTGTTTGGCCCTGTACCGTCGCGCCGTTTGGGAATGTCACTGGGAGTTGATTTAGTGCCCCGTAAAGTTTGCTCGCTCAACTGTGTTTACTGCGAGGTGGGCGATACCACAAAACTCACCACCGACCGGATGGCCTACATCCCGGCAAAAAAAATCATCAGCGAACTCGGGCAGTATTTCACAACCAGCCCGGCACCCGATTACATTACTTTTTCCGGCTACGGCGAACCAACGCTCAATGCCTCCATAGGAGAAATAATCAGCTTTATCAAAGAAAAACAGCCCAATATTCCGGTTGCGGTGCTTACCAACGGAACACTGTTTTTTTCAGAAGAAGTCAGGAACGAACTTTTCCAGGCTGACTTGGTTCTGCCTTCGCTCGATGCTGCAACGGAAGAAGCATTTCAAAAAATAAACGTACCGGCTCCGGGGGTAACAATAGAAAATACTATCAACGGGTTAATCAGCTTCAGCAAGGAATTTTCAGGAAAAATATGGCTTGAAGTTTTCATTTTACCCGGCTACAACGATTCACCTCCCGAACTTACTGCGCTAAAAAACGCCATTCTGCAAATTGCTCCCGACCGCGTTCAGCTCAACACAATCGACCGGCCGGGGCGGATGGAAAACCTTCAGGGTGCATCGCACGAAGACCTGGAGAGAATTAAAGATTACTGGCAACTTGACAACGTTGAAATTATTGCCAGCGCTGCGGTGCGAAAAAAACAACAGGCTTACCGGAAAGACATGGAGAATGCTATCCTGGGCACCATCGACCGGCGCCCCTGCACGGCCGACGACCTTGCCCGGATTCTGGGAACGCATGTAAACGAAATCAACAAATACCTCACTATTTTGGAAAACAACCAGACGATTGAACACATCCGGCAAAAACGCGGCGTTTTTTATCAGCTTAAAAAATGAATTTCATATTTTTAAATTCTATTTGAGTTTTATAAATACAAGGAGAATTCAAATGAAAACTTTCACCAGCACGTTACCCGACGATTTATTAAGCAGTCTAAAAGATACGGCAGAAAAACTGACTATTCCCAAAAATAAAATTATTGAAAAAGCCCTTCGAATCTACCTGGATCAGTTAAACCGGGCCGAATACCTAAAATCATTTAAACAGGCTGCCAACGACAACGAAATAATTATGATGGCTGAAGAAGGTATGAAAGAATACCTTAAACAGAACGACTAATAAAGAAGATTGGAAACATCACAACAAAACAACTATCAGAATTAAAAAAGGGGCTAGATGATATCCTGAGGTATTAATGAAGTG
>NZ_JBSQIC010000013.1:0-58660 GCF_055108615.1 Tangfeifania sp.
TTGACAGCCGTTTTCGGAGCTGCCGGTGTAATCGGAATTGTTGTGGGTATTGCCTCGCAAACCAGCATCGGTAATATTGTCAGCGGTTTTTTCCTGGTTTCCGAAAAATCGTTCGAAATTGGCGATGTGGTGCGGCTGGGCGATAAATCGGGCACGGTTTACAGCATCGATCTGCTTTCGATAAAAATAAAAACCTTTGACAATGTGTTGATTCGTGTGCCCAATCAAACTGTCATCAGCAGCGACCTCACCAATGTTACACGCTTCCCCGTCAGGCGCATGGACTTTACCGTAAATGTAGCCTACAAAGAAAACCTGGACAAAGTAAAAAATCTGCTTTTAAGTGTTGCCAAAAACAACCCACTTTGCCTCGACGAGCCTGAACCATTGGTTTTGTTCACTAACTTCGGCACCAGCGGCATTGAAATTCTTTTTGGCGTTTGGTTTGAAAAAGACAATTTTCGTTTGGTAAAAAACAGTGTTTTTCAGGAAATAAAAACAACATTTAATAAAGAAGAAATTGAAATCCCCTTCCCGCATGTGACGCTTTATTCGGGAGCCGAAACCAAGTCATTTCCGGTAGAGGTAAAAAAATAAAAATTGGCAATAGGCAAAAAAAAAAGCAGTTGGCAAAAATTTGAATTTGCCAACTGCCTATTGCTTTTTGCCAACTCATTTTTGGCAACTGTCAACTTTTTTATTTCAGCCCCTTTTTCTCGAGGAACGGATCGATCGAAGGTTCTTTTCCGCGGAAATTTTTGTAAACTTCCATCCCTTCATCAGCCCCGCATTTTTCAAGCAGCGTGCGGAATTTTGCAGCCACTTCCGGGTTGAAAACATCGCCGGTTTCCTTAAACGCTGCATAAGCATCGGTATCGAGCACGCCGGCCCAGTAATAAACGTAATACCCGGCAGAATACCCGCCGCTGAAAATATGCGAAAAGTAGGTGCTGCGGTAACGTGGTAAAATTTCATCTATCAGTCCAATGCGGTCCATCGACGCTTTTTCAAAAGCATTTACATCGTCAATAACCGGGTTTTCCGTGGTGTGGTAATCCATGTCGAGCAGAGAAGCTGCCACATATTCACCGGTAATAAAACCCTGGTTGAATTTGCTGCTCAACTGGAGTTTTTCAATTAACTCGTCAGGAATTGGTTCGCCGGTTTTATAATGTTTGGCATACACTTTCATCACTTCAGGCTCGGCTGCCCAGTTCTCCATAATTTGCGAAGGAAGTTCAACAAAATCGCGCGGAACAGTACCGGCAGTTCGGTCGTACGGACCGTCAGAGAACAGTCCGTGAAGCGCGTGCCCAAACTCGTGGAAGAGGGTGCTTACCTCGTCGAAGCTAAGCAAAGCAGGAGTGTCTCCCGAAGGGCGTGTGAAGTTCATCACTATGGAACCAATTCTTGGTATGCGAACGCCGTCGCGGTAAGTGGCACTTCTGAAACCGGTTGACCAGGCTCCTACCCTTTTGCCGTCGCGCGGGTGAAAATCCATGTACAACACGCCAAGGTGCGATCCGTCGGCTTCCAAAACTTCGTAAACTTCGGCTTCTTCGTGGTACGTTGGCCAGTCGCGTTTTTTAAACTGCAATCCGTAAAGGTTTTTAGCCACATAGAAAATACCTTTTTTGGCATTTTCGAGAGTGAAATATTGTTTAAGCTCAGCTTCGTCGAGATCGAACTTTTGCTTGCGCAGTTTTTCAATGTAATACCACCAGTCCCACGATGCCAGTTCAAAATCGCCACCCTCGCTGTCGATAATAGCCTGCATTTCTTCCACATCTTTTTTGGCCATGTCCATAGCCGGGTTCCAGAGCTGCATCAGAAAATCGTAAACAGCATCCGGAGTTTTGGCCATGTTCACATCAATAATGTATTCAGCATAGTTGTTGAATCCAAGCAATTCAGCCTTCTCGTCGCGCAGTTGAACTATTTGTTTAATAATTTCTTTATTGTCGAATTCATCGTTGTTATTGCCCCTCATAAAATAACCGCGATATAATTTTTCACGCAAGTCGCGGTTTTCAGCATATTGTAAGAATGGAATCATGCTGGGTTTAGCCAGGGTGAATACCCACTTGCCATCTTCGCCAAAAGCTTTGGCATCGTCGGCTGCACGGGCGATAACATCGTCGGGCAAACCGGCCAGGTCTTCTTCGTTATCAATTACCAGTTTGAAGTTTTTATTGGTTTCGGCCAGCAGGTTTTCGCCAAACTCCAAACTCAGTTTCGAAAGCTTTTCATTCAACCCGCGCAGTGTTTCCTGATCTTCATCCGAAAGGTTAGCTCCGTTTCTTACAAAATCATCGTAATATTTTTCAGTAACCCGGAGTTGTTCTTTATCGAGGTTTAAATCGTTGCGTTTTTGGTAAACCGCTTTAATTTTTTCAAACAGTTCGGGATTCAGCGAAATGTTATCGCGGTGCTGGGTGAGCAACGGCGAAATTTCGCGGGCAATGGCCTGCATATCTTCGTTGGTATTGGCCGAGTTCAGCGGGTAAAATGTGCCGGTCACCTTGTCGAGCAGTTCGCCCGATTTGTCGAGTGCCAAAATGGTGTTTTCGAACGTTGGCTCAGACGAGTTGGCAGCGATGGCCTCAATCTCAGCAGCCTGTTGTTCAATGCCTTCTTTTACAGCCGGAACAAAGTGTTCTTCGGTAATTTCATCAAATGGCGGTACGCCATGCGGAGTTGTCCACTCCTTAAAAAACGGGTTTTCCATATCAGTATCCGATCCTTTTTGTTGATTTTGGCAGGCCCCAAAAGCCAGTGCCAGCACAAAAGTTCCAATTAATAATTTTTTCATTTTTTGTATTTTGAATTTAATTTTGCCCCGAAAATAACCAATTTCTATTCTATGAAGGAACTATTCTTCAGAATCGTCCATTTCGTCGATTACCCTGATTTTCTCCTTCAAAAACTCAATTTTCTCTTTTGTTTGCTCAATTTTCCTGTTCACATCTTCAATAAGCGATTCGGCATTTTTCGATTTGGCAAAAAAGCCAACATTATTGTCGAGCAGCACCAGGTCGTTTTCAAGCTGCTTGAGTTTACTCATGTACTTATCGCGCTCAAACTGCATTTTGTTTTGGCCCCGCGAAGTTTCTGAAAATGAAGCCATTTTAGTGCGGAAATTGAGCAGGTTACGTTTCGATTCGTCAATATTCAAATCGTCGAACAGCTTATTAATAGCATCTCTGAACTGTTTCTGAATCTGATCTTTCTTTTTAATGGGCACATGTCCGATTTCCGTCCAGCGGCGTTGAAAATCTTTCAGGTTTTTCAGGTTCTCATCCACATCACCTTTCGATCCAAAGCTTTCGACATCTTTAATAAGTTGTTCTTTCTTTTTAAGGTTTTCCACCTGCTCTGAATCGAGATTGGAGAAATGATCCGATTTTTTGTTGAAGAAATGGTCGCAAGCTGCCCTGAAACGTTTCCAGATGGCATCGGACTGTTTGCGCGGAACAGGACCAATTTCTTTCCACTGCTTCTGGATATTTATAAAATCCTGGGTGGTTTTTCGCCAGTCGGTACTGTCTTTCAGCGCTTCGGCCTGCATGCACAAATCAATTTTCAGTTGCAGGTTATTTTGTTGCAGCTCCTTGTTTTTGGCATAAAATTCACGTTTGGCATCAAAAAACGAATCGCAGGCCTTACGGAACCGGTCATAAATTTTGTTATTGTCTTTGCGCGGCGCAAACCCGATGGTGCGCCAAACTTTCTGGATATTAATGACTTCCTTTGATTTTTCGCCCCACTCTTTGTGGGTGTTCAAATCCAGCTCATTAATTTCTTCAACCTGCTCGCACAATGCACGTTTGGCTTCCAGGTTTTTCTTTTGCTCGGCTTTTCGCTTGTCAAAATATTCCTGGTGTTTTTTGTTTATTTTGGCAGTGGAAGCCTTAAACCTGTCCCACAAATCGTCTTTGTTTTCCCGCGGAACGGGGCCAATTTCCCGCCAGCGTTCATGAAGTTTCTGAAGGGCATTAAAAGCCTTGATGATATTGGGTTCCAGCAAAAGTTCTTCGGCCTGCTCGCAAAGCCGGATTTTCATTTCCAGGTTTTTCTTTAAATCCAGATCGCGCAGCTCTTTGTTGATTTTTATGTAGTCATAAAAATTTTCAACATGAAAATGGTAGGTTTCCCACAAGTCTTTTACTTTCGACTGCGGAACCAGTCCAATTTCCCGCCAGCGATGCTGCAAATCCCTGAAATCCTGGAAGGTTTTATTAATTGATTCTTCCTTGTTGAGCAAACTTTTAATTTCTTCAATTACCTCGTATTTTAACTGAAGATTGACTTCTTTTTCCTGCTCCAGCTTTTTGTTGTGTTCAGTTCTGAGATGCCGGTAGCGTTTTAGCAAATCTTTTATATCTTCTTCGTAAGGACTTTTCCCGGGTTTGAATTCAGACTCATCGCCGCCTTCCTCGATAAAATTTTTCTTTTGCTGTTCTGCTTCGTCTTTTACTTGTTTGTAAAAAGCTGCTTTTACGGCTTCTACTTCATCTTTTATGCTGTAATAATCATCCTCTTGCAGAATTTCGCGCAGGGCGTTAACAAGTTCAACCTGGGTATATTTGTTGTAATCGGGTTTCTCTTTTTGTTTTTGCGGTTCGGCTTCTTTTTTATCTTTTTTTGAAGAAGTCTCTTTTTGAGGTTCGGTTGAAGCTTCAGAAGTTATGTGTTCTGACTCTTCTGTTTCATTCGGGACTTTTGATTCACCAGGATCCTGATTTCCCACTTTAGATTCGGGCTCTTTCTCTTTTTGTTCATTCAAAGCCTGTTCGTCGGGGACAGTGCTTTTTTCAGCCTCCCCTCCCTTGTCCTCCGTGTTTTTTGTCGAATTTTCTGCGTTGACAACCTCTTCAGGCTTTTTGATGTTATCATCCTTTTCAGCGATTGTTTTTTGCGTACTTTTTAACCCTTCAGGGTTTTTCAGATCTTTAGGTTCCATCTACAAATAATTTAAAATACCATTACCAAATGGTGTGCATACTTTTTTCTCGTTACGAAAATAGACATTTACACACTAATACTCAAAGATTTTAAAATAAAATGTGATAGATACAACATGTACCGGGGTTACATTTTTCGAATGTAAAATTTTGTTTATAAGCACACAATCATCAAAAGTTCTATCCGAAGTTGTTTGTGAATTATTTTTCATCAGTTTCAAGGTTATCAAAAATCGGCAATGTTGATGATTTTTTTATCATGTGTTCTTAGCTTATGTTGCAAAACATCTGCAAAAATTAATTTTCAACACATAACATGTCTTGTGGCATTGTTAATTTAACAGAAAATAGTTATTTTTTTTACTTTAAGCGCGGAAATAAAGCAGAGTAAAATCAGTATTGAACTTAAAATCTTTTTCGGAATGAAAATCTTTTTTTTGAGCAACCAAAATTCATGCAGGAGCCAGATGGCAGAAGCTATTTTAAAGAGTTACGACGATGACCTTGAAATTTTATCGGCGGGCATTGATCCGGTTGATCATGTGAGCGACATTGCCATTGAGGTAATGAAAGAAATTGGAATTAACCTTTCACAACATAAACCCCGAAATTATTCTGAATTTCAGGATATGGAATTTGATTATTTGATTACTGTTGGCGACGGCACCAACGAAGAGCTGAAAATACCACCGATTAAATACAAAAGAAAAATGCACCTGGGGTTCCATAATCCTTATGAAAAATCTGACGATGAAAATGAAATCAGGGAAAAGTGCCGCGAAATCAGAGATGAGATAAAAACCGAGATGGATTATTTTTACCACAATATTCTGAAAAAACAGAAAAAGCAGCGTGTGTAGCTGCTTTTAACGTTATCTTGAAATTATCTCTTCAATTTTATCCGGCTCAATTGGAATTCGTTCCCCAATTATTTCACTACCGGATGAAGTAACCAAAACATCATCTTCGAGCCTGATTCCCCCAAAGTCGCGGTATGCATCCAGTTTTTCAAAATCAATAAAATCAGTATTTATTTTTTCGCTTTTCCATTTGTCAATTAATGCCGGGATGAAATACACACCTGGTTCGTTGGTAACGACATATCCCGGTTCCAGCCTTTTCGCAAAACGAAGTGCTGTTAGCCCAAACTGATTTGAAGGGCGGATTTCGTCGTCGTAGCCAACATAAATCTGGCCAAGGTCTTCCATGTCGTGCACATCAAGTCCTATCATGTGTCCCAGGCCATGCGGGAAGAAAAGTGCATGGGCCCCATTATTCACAGCCTCTTTTACATCACCTTTCATAATACCGAGGTCTTTTAGTCCTGATGCGATTACACCGGCAACAGCAATATGAACCGACTTGTAAGTAACCCCTGGGGCAGTCAGTTTATGTGCTTCGTTATTGGCCGCAAGAACTATTTCGTAAATTTCACGCTGCTTTTGGGAAAATTTTCCACCCACCGGAACAGTCCGGGTAAAGTCGGAAGCATAATGCATTGAGGTTTCTGCCCCGGCATCGGTCAACATCAGCCGGCCTTCCTTTAAATATTGTGAATGGTCGTGATTATGCAGTGTTTCGCCATTCTGCGACAAAATAATCGGAAATGAAATCATGCTTCCGCCAGCGGCAGCGATCCCTTCGATGGTACCGGCAATTTTTTGTTCCCACACGCCGGGCTGAGCCATTTTCATTGCGGTTACATGCATTTCATACCCGGTAGTACAGGCGGCTTTAATTTCTTCAATTTCACAAGGTTCTTTAACTGAACGAATGGCAACAATTGCTTTTATCAATTCGGTTGAAACCGAGTCCCTGATATTTGCTGTAGAAATTCCCAGCAACTCCTGAAGCCTCAGAATATTTTCACCACGATAAGGCGGCAGAAAATGAATTTTTCGGCCTTTCCCGATGGCATCGGACAAAAAACTACCCAGTTTTGCCGTAGGGGCTGAATTTTTAACCCCTGCTTTTTCTGCATTTTCCTGAATGCTGACCTGCGGCCCCATCCAGATAATATCATCAATATCTACATCGTCGCCAAAAATATATTCTTCGCCGGTGTCAAAATCAATTGCTCCTGCAAGCCCCGGAAAATCGAGTCCGAAGAAATAAAGAAATGAACTGTCTTGCCTGAAATGGTAGGTGTTTCCCAAATAGTTCATGGGCGATTCTTCATTCCCCATAAAAAGGCCTATCCCCTGCTGAATTTTATCTTTTAATTTATTTCTCCGGTTACTATAAATACTCTTTTCAAACATAGTTTTAAAATTTTTTATTGCTAACATACGAAGATAGTATAAACTTTTTCCAATTATATGGAGAATTAATTTTTTTGTAAAAACTGCATAATTTGAAGCAATAATATTTTTTATAACATAATTTATTTGAGTGAAATATTGTATTTTAGTCCAAAAGCATAAAAATGAGTAACGCATTATTGACATATTTGAATAAACGAATGGGAACGGACAAGTTTAGTAAACAAATCAGTGGTCCACCGGGGCCCATTATATCTATTTCGCGCGAAGTTGGTTGCAACGGGGTAAAACTGGCCAATAAACTTGCCACCAGCCTCAACAAAAATAATATGGAGCGTGATTGGAAAGTATTGAGCAAAGAGGTTTTTCACGAAAGCGCCAAAGAGCTGGACCTTGAGCCGGAAAAAGTCAGACGGATTTTAAAACAGGATAAATATATATTTAATGATATCCTGAATGCTTTTGGCACCCGCCGTTTTAAAAGCGAGAAGAAAGTGGTGAAAACGGTTACCGAAGTTATCCGGACATTTGCCTTCGACGGGTTTTGCATCATCGTTGGCCGTGCCGGTCATTTTATTGCCCGGGATATAAAAAATGCACTTCACCTGCGCTTTGTTGCCCCGCTCGAATACCGCATTAAAACTATTATTGAAAACAATCATTTAAACCGCGAAGAAGCCATTGAATTTATTGAAAAGGTGGAGAAAGAAAGATTGGCTTTCAGAAAATCGATAGGAAATGTATCCTGCGAGGAAGATTGTTTCGATTTATTTATCAACCGTGCTTCTTTCGACGATGAAAAAACCATCGACCTGATAGAACTGGCTATCGAGAAAAAAGAAATACTAAAAGATTACAGTACCCGGATAAATTACTACTAAAACAACGTTGCGGTTGGTTTTACTCCTTTTTGAAGTTTAAAACCGGTCCAGTCGATTTCTCCAATAAATGGTTCAAAAGAATTTTGTGTGCCGAATAAAAAGTCGCTGTCCCTCCCCGGCAAATCGTAACACATCATAGGATGCATGGTGAAAATACTGTTTGGCAGTTTCAAATTTTTAGTGGCTTCAAGGGCATGGTTCCCCCATAAAAACCAGGTTGCCTGTTCTGCATTATTTTGAATAAATTCAAGTAAAGTAAAAGTAAAATCTTCCCAGTTTTTCCGGTGCGAACCGGGTTTCCCGGGACTGCAGGTGAATGACGTGTTCAACAATAATACTCCTTCTTTTTCCCAATGGGCAAACAGCTTATCGGGAGGCAATACCGGAAATTCGTTATCGAATTTTTCTTTTAGCCCACTGAATTTTATCACCTTCCCTGTGTAAGCTTTGTAAATGGCCCGCAAAATATTTTTCAGTGAAATGTTTTTGAAAGGCTGGTTCCACGATTGCAGGTTCCCCACTTCGAAAGCACGGCCGGTAGCAACTCCGGGTTGAGGATAAGGATCCTGCCCGAGGATGATTACTTTGGCAGAACCGAGCGGAAACTCCAAAAAACGCAACACATTTTTTGATGCGGGATTGATCTCTCCAGCTAAAACGGTTCCTTCAATTTGTAAAATCTGATTTCGGGTTTCCGGGGTAAGAAATGGCTCCCAGTTTTTGTGAACTGATATTTGGTTTAAAAATTCAGATTGCATTGGTAATAATAAAAAAAGAATGCCTGAAAAGAACAGCTTGCTATTTAAAATAGTAAAATCGTTTTTCAGGCATTCCCGGTTGTTCAATAAAATTATCCTGTTATTTCGTCGGGTAAACCCTTTACATTTACAGGTTTTTTTGCATCGGGTTTTATTTCGAACATATCGTTGGGAGTGAGTTGGCACTCTTCAATCATTTCAATGCAATATTCCAGCCGGCCCAAATCGCTGCCGGTATTGTTTGTGCCAAATGAAAATTTTACCCCGGCCTCTTTCGCCATTTTAATCATTTCAGGCTTTGGAAGTTTATACCGGGCATTAATTTCCAATGCAATATTGTTTTCTGCCAACACATCGATTACACGTTGCATGCGTTCTTTGGTCCAGAGTTCGTCGTAGTTATCTTCGATAACGGCCGGCAAAACGGTGGGGTTGACATAAATATCGACGGGTTCCTGCGAAAATATGGCTTCAATTTTTCCCACGAGTTGTTCCATGAATTGCTGCTCGTCGTCCACCCAGACTTCTTCGGGAATCCAAATCCGGTTCCGGCGGCCTTTGCTGTCAGTAAATGTCATGGCATCGGTAAACACATAGTCGAATTTGGCCACTGCTTCTGGCGAAAAAAGCGTAATCCATTCCCTGCCCTCGGCCTGCATTCCTTTAAAAGTTGGGCTGCCGGCCACATCTTCCATGTATTCATTCAACGATTCATCATCGGTTACCGGAAAGTGAAGGCCGCAATTGGGTGCAATGCCGTAATTTATTCCGAGCCGCTGCGAGTTTTCAACCACCTCGTCAAGTGTCAGTCCGCCTTTAAGGTGAACGTGATAATCGACGAGCGGAAAGCCGGCATACATGAGTTGTGTAACAGTTGTATCCCATTCTTTTTTAACTTCTGGTTCTTTTTTTTCTCCTTCAGGCAATGCCTTTACCCTGATATTCCGGAAAAAAGTGGTGCTTTCCGGATCGTGTGCCTGAAGGGCAAAAGTGCCCTCGCTGAGCTTCACGTTTTCCTGGCCTTCGGGTCTCCACGGATTTTCAGGCTCGATGTAATCGTTCACTTTTACATCGTTAACAAAAACTTCAATGTGGTTTTCAACCACTTTGATGCGCATGGTGAACCACTCGTTGTCTTTAACCAGCGGATAGTACACATTCCGGATGTTGTAAACACTTCCGGTTTTGCGGCGTTCGGGATTTTCTTCTGAGCCGCGGTACGAATTGTTTACCTGAATTTCGTAGCCTTTTGATGGCCATCCTTCTTCCTGGTATTCAGTATGAATAAAAATTCCGGAATTGGAATGTTCCAGGGTTTTCACTTCGGTTTCAAATTCAAAATTCTTCAATTTGCCGTCGTAAAAAAGGTGAGCAGGCGGACCTGCGCATTTAATGGCACCGTTTTCTACGGTAATACTTTCTGGATTCTCGGCCGATTTTTTCCAGCCTTTCAGGGTTTCTCCGTCGAAAACTGAAACCCATTCGCCGGTTTTCATCGACGGGCTGCAAGCCGTAAATATCAGCGCAACAGCTAAAATCTGTAAAATAGTTATTCGTTTCATCTTGATATATTAGGTTTTTAAAAAATCAAAACTAATCAAATGATTTCTCATTTTGCAATTTATCCTGCGGATTATTTCCTTTCCAGGCCAAAAAAAGTAAGATTACAATAATAACAGCAAACCCGAAAAATGCATAACTATAACTTCCCAGGCGGGTGTATGAGAAGCTGAACAACACAGGGCCCAGGGCACTTGCAAAAACAATGAGCGACATTACAAAACCGGTAATTCCCCCGAGGTGTTTGCGCCCGTAAAACCTGGGCCATGTAACTGTCATCAGCACGTTAAACAACCCGCTTGCCATTCCGTGACCAAGAATGAACCCGTAATAAAAAATACCGTCATTCAGATTCCCCAGCGAAAACAGGGCAATCAACTCGCCGGAAAGCACAAAATAGAGCAGGTACTTTAAGCGGATACTGTCGCTAATCCATCCCCCCACCAACGAAATTCCAACAGACAGGAATGAAACAGGAATGAAAACAGCCAGTGCTTTTTCGCGGTCCATGTCAACAGCTTCAAAAATAGAAACCAGGTGAAACGTGAACCCGGTAATGTATAATGAATACAGTGCCAGCGGAATTGCATAAAGCCAGAAAGTAAACGTTTTACGTGCTTCGGACAGGTTATACTGCTTAAATGCTTTGATTGTTACATCATTTTTGCGGGCATCGTTTTTTTCACCGTCGGGTAACATCCCAAGGTCTTCGGGATTATCACGGAAGAAGAAAAATGCGAAAAGTGTAAAAACGATTCCAATTCCACCCGCCATCAGCAGCCAGGCCATTCTCCACGATGTGCCCTGGATGAGCCAGTCGAATGTAAGCGGGGTAACAGAAAAACCAAGTGCCACAAAAACCGATAAAATGCCGTTTACCATGCCGCGCCGGGCTGCAAACCACTGCATGAGCATATTGCGTGAAACCATTGTCAGCACGCCTTGTCCCGAAAACCTAAGCATGAAAAACAGAAACATCATTACGGCAATAGCAGTGCCGGTGAAAATGGTTGAACCAGTATCTGCTGCAAACAAACCGATCAATCTATCCGACTGGCTTAGCAAAACAAGCACAAAAGCAAGCAAAAGCGAAGCGGCCATGGCTGTCCAGCGTGCACCATATTTATCGTACATTCTCCCGGCCCAGGTTAAAATAAACGAGGAGGTTATGGTACCGATCATATAAGCTGTACTCAACTGATTTCGGTTGATGCCTATTGCTTCAATCAGGTAATCGGTAAAAGTGGAAACCCCGACGGTTTGGCCGGGTGCACTTACCAAAACTCCAAACACCGATGCAAAAAGTATAACCCATCCGTAAAAAAACGGGATTTTACGGGGATCGAACGGAATGGTATTCCAGCGCTTTTTAATTCTCATTCAGAAAAATTTTTACAAAAATACCGTATCAGCAGAACAAGTATCAAATAAACGATGCCAACAAACTGAATACACAGAAGTTTAACCTTGACTAAAGATTGGGAAGCCCAAAAACAAATTCAGCCGGAAGATTTATGCTCCTCCGGCTGAATTATTGATGAAATTTACTTTGTAAAAGATTATAATCCGAGGACTTCGGCACCCTGTTCAAAAACAATGTCACGCGGAATGCCGGCTTCATTAATCCGGCCGAGGTCTTTTTGCAGCGCTTCGCGGATAAATCCTTTCTCCTCAATCATTTGTTTCGCTTTTTCATAATCGCCATCACCCTGGATAGTTAAAACGGTTTCCGACAAATCGAGCATGGCCTGTTTCATTTTTTCAAAATTCACGCGGTAAGTACCTGTGGTTTCATCGCGTTCAAAAGCCCCTTTTTCCTGAAAATAATAAAACCGCATCATGTTGGCTTTACCGTGGGCGCTGGCTGCTCCAAAACGCACCGAGCGGAAAATACCTGCCATGAAGGTTACAAAATTGTCCATCATATCTTTTTCATCCAGCTCGCCCATTTCGTTGAGCCGGTAAACACACCAAAGACCCAGAATGTCTGCCTTGCTTTCTTCAATAGAAGTGTAGGTTTCTTTTAATGCCTCGCGAACAGTAGAACTCTGATCCACAGTGTTTCCCAATCCAAGTCCGTGAGCCACTTCGTGAAACATGGTATTTTCAAAGAAAGCATCAAATTTAACATGTTGGCGCTGATCTTCGGCAATCAGCAATTCAGAAATGGGGACCAGAATTTTATCGAATTTGGCCTGCATGGAGTTTTTGAGCTGCAGTTTCCGGCTGCCTTTGTTTTCGCGCACGCGCTCGTCGTTGGGCAGGTTTATGGCAATAGTTTTACTGCCCGCGTTGCAATCGCCACCATAATAAATGGCATCGTACACATTCATGTCGGAATCCATGCCGGGCGTTTCGGCTTTGTATTTTTGCTCTACCGGAAGGTCTTTTTGTAAACCGGGCAGCAACGCTGCAAACTTCACCAGTTTCTCGCTCCACTCCTTGTCTTTTATTAGAATGAAAGATTCGTGAGCTGTTTTGTACCCGTAAAGCTGGTCTTCGTAATTTTCAATTGGGCCCACAATAAATTCAATGGTATTGTTTTTCATTTCCATCCAGGCCACATCGCTCTCGTAATATTCGTCGGTAAGCAATGCTTCTGCCCTTTTTTCCAGGTAATTTTTTAATCCCGGATCTTCTGCCAGCTCAGCAGCCTGATTAATTAAATCAACAGCCTTTTTTACTTGTTCTTCAAATGCGACGTGGTAAGGAATCGATTTCAAACTTCCGTCTTCGCTTCGGCGAATCAGGGTATATTGACTTGTTTTTGAATCATCATCCCAGGCTTCAAACTCTTCTTTGGTCATGTCGGCCGGATAGAAATTGGCACCGGCCGGTTTTGGTCCATAACCTTCCAGAAAAGGTTCGTTGTTATTGAGCCTTTCCCAGGGGCCGTAATTAATTTCAAGGAATTTTTTGGTGTGCTGGTCCATTTCTTCCTGAAAGAGTTCGTCTTTGTCGCCAAATGCTTCCATCCAGAAAATTTCATCCATAATTCTTGCTGTTTCCAGCAACAATGGCAGCATTTGTTTTTCTGTCTCGGTGAGTACACTCAAATCGGTTGTGAGTTTAAACGGTGCAAATTCTTCCACTTTTTGTTGTATTTCAGATTTAACTTCTTTTTGTTCTTCTTTTTTTGAATCAGTGCTACATGCCCATACGAACAGCACTGTCAATAAAACGATAAGTGTCTTCTTCATTTTTTATTACGGTTAATTTAGAAACCAAAATTACAAAAAGGAAAGCAAAATTTACCATAATACAACATTAAGGTCTTTTTTTATTTGCTCTCTTACCAGTCATTAAATTTCGCTTAACTGTGTTGAATATCCAACCTTAATTAAAGTTACTGAATTTTGGCCTTCAATTACTCTTTTTGTGGAATTTTAAAAAATATAAAGAAAAAGTTTTGGCTAATTTATTCCACGTAGAATTCGCAAAATAAAAGAATCGATAACGTTCTCTTTTTTAATAATATATAAAGATAAATCACAGAATCAATTTCCATAGTCATAGAAAACCTTCAGTGGTATTATTTGTCTCAAAGGTAAAAAAAATACGAGTACGTCATGCATTTGTTGTTTGAACATCATCTCTTTTTGTTCGTTGAAAAAATCTATTCATTTGTACTACGACAAACTCTTTCGACGATCACTGCGTCATTGCTTGTGCAGCGACAGAGTAAGCATTAGCAAAAAAAAATAAAACAATTCGCACCAGTTTTTCAGCTGCAGTGCCAGGTTGTATGTGAAAGCACGAATCAACTCCCTTACTTTTTCTTTGTCTTCACGGGACATGGCACGCCATGATTCAAATTTTGCCGTCGGGGGCTTCCATATGGGCACCATATCCGCACTCTCCATTATGTTGGAACCATATTCAGCCTTGTAAAAAGGCAGACAAAATGATAAAAATCCTGAAACTGTCCGAATCGAACATTAAAAAACCGCTGCATCTTTTGACTGTAGCGGTTTTTCTTTGCTTTACACTGTACCCCGGACGGGATTCGAACCCATGACCTACTGCTTAGAAGGCAGTTGCTCTATCCAACTGAGCTACCGGGGCAGCCTTTATTTTAGCGGGGACAAAGATAGGATTCAAACTCCAAATAGCAAATAGCAAACCACAAAAAACATGATTCGAATTGCAAATAACAAATAACAAATCACAAATAACAAATAACAAATCACAATAAATTTCAAAATGAAAAATATTAAAATTTGGAATTCTTGAGTTTTGGAATTTAATTGTCTTTTGAAATTTGTACTTTGGGCATCACAACAGGTGTATCCCGTTTGCTTTACATTTTTCAATCATTTCATTGGGCCAGATACTCGACTGAATTTCACCGATATGGGCTTTTCGCAGGAAATACATGCACAGGCGCGACTGCCCTATTCCACCACCAATGGTGAGGGGCAATTTGTCGTTGAGCAGCATTTTGTGCCACATCAGCTCTTTGCGTTCTTCCTGGCCTCTTATTTTTAATTGTTCAAGCAGTGTTTCCGGGTCAACACGGATGCCCATTGAGGAAATCTCGAAAGCACGTTCGAGGACATTGTTCCATAAAATAATATCACCGTTCAGTCCCTTGTAGCCGTTTACAGTTGGCGAGTTCCAGTCGTCATAATCGGGTGCGCGACCGTCGTGAATTTTGCCATCGGGCAGCTCACCGCCGATACCGATTACAAATATTGCCCCGTACTCATTAGCAGCCTTTTTTTCACGCTCAAAAGGTGTCAAATCCGGATATTTTTGGGCCAGCTCTTCCGTGTGAATAAATGTAATTTCTTCGGGCAATTCAGGTTTTATCTCCGGGTAACTGTCCGATACCTGAAACTCAGTACGCACAATCACAGAATAAATTTTTCGCACAATTTTTTTCAAAAAATCAAGGTTGCGCTCTTCTTTTGAAATTACCCGTTCCCAATCCCACTGGTCCACATACAGCGAGTGGATATTGGTCAGTTCTTCATCGGGGCGGATGGCATTCATATCGGTGTACAACCCGTAACCTTCTTTTATTTCAAGGTCGGCCAGCGCCAGGCGTTTCCATTTAGCCAGCGATTGCACAATCTCAGCTACCTGGTCGTTCAACTCTTTCATCGGGAAAGAGACCGGGCGTTCAATGCCGTTCAGATCGTCGTTAATGCCAGTGCCCTGCTTTACAAAAAGCGGCGCGGTAACACGGCGCAACCGCAATTCCGAAGCCAGGTTCAACTGGAAAAAGTCTTTAAGCATTTTAATGGCCTGCTCTGTTTGGGCAACATTCAACACTGACTGGTAATCTTTTGGAATAAAAAGTTTCATACTTATTAATTTTTCTTCTAACTAAAGTTTGCAAAAATAGCATTTTGGTTTCATTTTGAAAGAAAATAAACCAATAAACTTTCATAATAATTGATTTTAATTTGAAATAAAAAATAATGTTATCGTAAAATATAAAAATAATCAGATTGAAACGGATTGCTATTTTTGTGGCTTCATTTTATAGTAGGGCTAAAAAGAAATATTCCGCGTTTATATTTGGTTAAAATTTCGAAGTGGTTTAACCTGGTAATGCCTGTAATTATATTATTTTTAACCCGTCGTATCCCATAAACACATTTTCAGGTAGCTGGGCCTGAATATCACGGTGCTTGCCAAAACCGTGGCTTGCATGAGTGAGAAAAGCTTTTTCGGGTTGAATGGTTTCGATGACTTCAAGGGCCTGCTCCAAATTAAAATGCGACAAGTGTTTCTCTTTACGCAGCGCATTCACAATAAAAATGCGTGAACCTGCAATTTTTTCCATTTCTTTTTCCGGAATATAATTTGTGTCGGTCACATAAGTTAAATCCCCTACCCTAAAGCCTAAAACAGGCAATTTGTGGTGGTAACAACGAATAGGTGTAAACCGGATATTTTCTATTTCAAAGGGGGTTTCTCCAATTGAATGAAGCTTCATTTCAGGAATTCCCGGGTATTTATTTTCTGAAAATACGTAGTCGAAAATTCGTTTAATGGATTCCTGCACCCGCTTTTCGGCATAAATATCGGTAGGATGTTTTTGCACCCAGTTAAAGGAGCGAATGTCGTCCAGTCCCAGGATGTGATCGGCATGTTCGTGCGTTATCAGTATGGCACGCAGGGTTTTTATTCTCTCGCGTAACATTTGTTGCCTGAAATCTGGGCCGGCATCGATAACAAAATTGTGGCCGTTTATTTTCAGTAGCAACGAGGAACGTAACCTTTTATCCTTTTCGTCTGTTGAACTGCAAACCGGGCAATCGCAGGCAATGACCGGCACCCCTTGCGAAGTTCCGGTGCCCAGAAATGTTGCTTCAATTTTTAAATTTTGATGGCGCATCCTGCAAATTTAATAATTGCTGTGGCTAAACCGTGATTATCCTTATTTTTACAAAAAAGTTATTGTATGGCAAAACTGTATCTCATTCCCAATTTACTTAGCGAAGGCGACTGGCAGAATGTGCTGCCTGCACGTGTTTTACCGGTATTAACCCAAACCCGGTATTTTATAGTTGAAAATATCCGCACTGCCCGCAGGTTTATGAAGCAGGTGAACCAGGACCTTGAAATTGATGAACTTACCTTTTTCGAACTCAACAAACACACATCATCCAGCGAAATTCCTTCCTTTTTAAATCCCCTGGAAAAAGGCGAAGATATTGCGGTAATTTCGGAAGCCGGGTGCCCGGGTGTGGCCGACCCCGGAGCAGAAATTGTGAAAATTGCACACCAAAAAAGAATGGAAGTGGTGCCGTTAACCGGCCCCTCGTCAATAATCCTTTCACTAATGGCATCGGGGCTCAATGGCCAGAATTTTGCATTTAACGGCTATTTGCCGGTTAAATCTTCCGAGCGTTGTAAGGCAGTAAAAGTTCTCGAGAACAAAGCCAAAATTGAACAACAAACGCAAATTTTTATTGAAACTCCTTACCGCAACAATCAGTTGATAAAAGATTTAATGAAAATGTGTTCGTCTGCCACATTGCTCTGCATTGCCGCCAACCTTACGGGCGAAAATGAATTTATTGCCACCAGGCCAATTGGCGAATGGAAAAAGGGTGTGCCCGATTTGCATAAACAGCCGGCTATCTTTTTAATTGGTTATTGAGAGGAAATAAAAATTATGTGGTAATCAGATGAGACGGGCATCTTTTAGCAGTTGAAATTCATACTCAAAATTGGGGGTAAAAACTCCATTTCCGAGCTGTTTCTCAATCTGTCCGGGTGTCCAGAACCTGGCTTCTTCCACTTCGTCAGAATGAACCCGGTAATTTTTGAAATCATGTGTATAAAAAAGATAAACGAGTTCGGCTTCCACCTCCGATTCCCATTTGTACACTTTCTTTAAACTGGCCGAAAAACCTTTCAACCCTATTTCTTCAAAAGCCTCCCTCTCCAATGCCTTTTCAAGTGTTTCGCCTGCTGAAATGTGGCCTCCAACGGCAGTATCCCATTTCCCGGGTTGAATGAGTTTTGAATGGGGGCGTTTTTGGAGCAGAATCGCTCGCTTCGGGTTTATAACCTGCATGTGCACAACCGGATGTAACATTTTGCTTCCATTATGCACCTGGCTGCGTGGTGCCTGTCCGGTAATTTTGCCTTTCTCGTCCACCAACGGAACCCACTCTTCATCTTCTGCTTTTTTCAGTTTCTTCTTCTGATTTAAAAACTCATAAAAAAAGTAAACCGCAAACAGAATGTAAAAAAGTCCACCGCTAATAAATGCCCAGGCCTCTTTGCTCATGAAAAAGGTTGCGTAAAAAACCAGCAGCGTATGGGCAGCAAAAATAAAGAACAACGATTTCAGGCTTTTCCGCATTTGTGCCAACTGGGCTTCGGTATATTGCACGCCTTTCATGTAGCGTTTGCCCATTAACCCAATAATATTTAATTGTGAAAATGCTGAAACTCCAAGAATTGCAACCAGAATGAGTTCAATCAGCCCGGGTTTGAGTTTGAAAAACAGATCGTTTTCGAGTAAAACAGAAACACCGCCGAGAATCACCAACAACAATGTATCGAAAAGAATAAACTTATCGAACTTTTTTTCTTTGAAGCCCACCCAGGCCATTTGCAGTACACCCACTCCCACTGCAACAAAAAGCCCGGTTTTGGTGCCCCAGATTTCGTCCGCTGCAATAAAAACAAAAAGCGGAATAAATCCCGGAAGTAGTTTTTTAAGAAATTCGGCCCTGGACATCAGGAAAAAAGGTTTGGATGGTTATTCTTCTTACGGAATTTCCGCAGGGTACACTTTATAAACTTCCACTTCCATAATTAGTGGCGTAAAACCGCCAACTCCCGACGCTCCATATTGGCCAAACCCAAGCTGTGAGTCAAAAATCAGTAATGATTTGGTACCCGTTTGCATGTAGGTAAGCGCTTCATTCAAACTTCTCATTTGCTCAATATATTGAGCTCCGGAACTTAGGTTGTTGGGATGCTGGACTATCATTTCCAGAGGCTCGTAACGACCTGTGCCTGTAACATGCGTACTGTCGAGGGTCCATATATCAAAAAATATCTGCACCTCGTCGCCAATTTTTATTGTATCCCCTGTCCCCTGTTCCAGCTCTTTGTAGTACAAACCTGTAGCGTTAGGTTCCAATTCAGGATAAGTGCTCCGGATAAATTCATCCAGTTTCTTCAATTCATTTTCTCTTTGCTTTTCAAAATCATTCTCTTTGCAAGCAAAAAAAGCAACGGCAAAAAATGTCAAAATCAATCCGGTTACTATGCGTTTCATTAACTTTTAGTTTTAAAAAATTCTAAATTATTCTTGTGAAGGTTTTATATCAAACAGTTCAATTACAAAAACCAGTGTTTCGTAAGGAGGAATAATTCCATATCCTTCGCTCCCGTAAGCAAATTCAGAAGGAACCATAGCCTGAATTTTCGCGCCTTCGTTCATCACTTTCATCACATCGTCCCAGCCGGCAATGAACGGCGGATTTTCCAAAACAAATTCCATTTTACCATCTTCCGAGTTTATTTCAGAGGAATCGAACATGGTTCCGCCGATAAAATAACCGGCATATCCCACAGTGAGAGTATCGCCCGGCTGGGCAAAATCACCTTCGCCTTCTTCAATTCTCACATAATAAATTCCCATTTCGGTGGTATCGATATCGTGTCCCTGTGCAACCAGGGAATCGAGATAGGTTTTTAACTTTTCTTTTTCAATAGCTGCTGTGTTTACTTCTCTTTCGTCTTTAGTGTCGAGGCACGACGACATGAAGAGTGTTGAAAACACCCCGGCAATAAGCATAAATAGTACTTTTGTCTTCATTTTTGTTTGTCTTTAAATTTCCGTTTTCAATAACAGATGCTTATACTCATCTAAAAGTTGCCTGAACTTTTCAATTGTTTCCTGCAAAGTTTGTTTTGATTCTCCGCCAGCCGCGTTCAGGTGGCCTCCGCCATTAAAATATTTTTCTGAAAAAGAGTTGGCCGGAAAATCTCCTTTCGACCGGAACGAAGCTTTGACGTAATCCTTCTTTTCAATAAACAACGCACTGAAAACAATATTATTTACCGACAGCGGATAATTTACAAATCCCTCGGTATCACCTGGCTGAAATTCAAATTCTTCCAGTTCTTTTTGCGATATATAAATCAAGGCCGCCCGGTGTTCCGGAAATATTTCCATTTTTTCATTCAGGCAATACCCAAGCAGTTTCATGCGCTTGGCCGAATAATTATGGTAAATATTGGCCTGAATTTTTTCCGGATTAATTCCTTTTCCAATCAATTTTGCAATGACTTCAAAAGTATTGGGATTTGAAATATTGTGACTAAACGAACCGGTATCGGTCATTATTCCTGTAAAAAGCGCCTCGGCTGATGCCTGGTTGATGTAATTGTCCAGTCCAATTTTTTTCATCAAGTCGAAAATCAATTCAGCGGTTGAGCTGTATTTGGGCTCGGAAACGAGATAATCAGCACAGTTGCCCGGGTTCGGATGATGATCTATCATTATGGAAGGTTTTGAAAAACCGGTGAGGATATCCTCCATTTTGGCAGCGCGTTTGGGTTCGTTAAAATCAACGCAAATCAGTATTCCGGCATTTTCAATAATGCTTTTGGCCCGTTTCTTTTTACGCTCATAAATCAGGATTTCAATTTCGGTTGAAAACCATTTCAAAAAGGCGGGATAGTCATTCGGACTAATGATTTTCACGCTGTGCCCAAAATTGCACAGTATTTCACCCAGTCCTATTGCCGAGCCAATTGCATCACCATCGGGGTTTTCGTGTGGTACAATTACCACGTTTCCAGGCTTTGATTTCAAAACCTCCCCGATTGATGTAAAAATCTCATTTCCAGTATTTTCCAAAATCATCAAAATTTGAATTGACAAAGATAAAAAAACTCAATCGGGCGCAAAGGCTATTCTTCCCAATTTTTGTTAATATTGCGAACTATTAGAAATTTAAAAACGATAGCAATATGGCAGGAAACCTGACACTGACAATGATTAAACCCACGGCATTCAAAAAAAATTACACCGGGGCAATTTTAAAAATGATAAACGAAGCAGGCTTTACCATTAAAGCCATGAAGTTAACGCAACTTTCCCCGCAACAAGCCGGTACTTTTTATGCTGTGCACAAGGGAAAACCGTTTTACGAATCGCTGGTTAACTTTATGAGTTCGGGCCCCATAGTGGCGATGTTGCTTGAAAAAGAAAACGCAGTGGAGGCATTCCGGAATTTTATTGGTGCTACCAACCCTGAAAATGCCGAAGAGGGGACCATCAGGAAACTGTATGGGACCAGCCTTCAGCAAAATGCCGTACACGGTTCCGACAGCGATGAAAATGCAAAAGTTGAAGCTGAATTTTTCTTTTCGAAACTGGAAAGATTTTAAAAGCCCGTAAATTCCCTGAAATTTCTCAAGAAACAATTAATTCAGAAATACGAAGAGATGTGCAGTTGTGCATCTCTTTTTTTTGAAATTTTATTTGAATACAATTTTGGTAACCATCTCCTCTCCTGCTAAGTCATTCAAACGTTTTCTGATGTCTTCACGCATCATCAGCAACTCGTTTTTTACAACAGGCGAACTTACTTCAACAAATAAAATACCTTTTGACAAATAAATATTGCGCGTGTACCTTGCAATGGTTTTCCCCAGGGCTTCTTCCCACGACTGCACAACGTCCACCTCTTTCAGTTTGCGCTCCATCCTCATTTCTTTGATGTAGCTGTGCAGTGCTTCGGCCAGTGATTGTGTATTGCTTCTTCTCATTGTTTCAGTTCAATTTTTCCAGCGTTGACCTGAAAAATACGGTATCCGGTATTAATTTTTTCCAGAATTACATCGAGGTGTTCGCGGTTGGTGTCAGTGATAAAAATCTGCCCGAACTGTTTGTCAGACACTAGTTTTACAATTTGTTCCACCCGGTTGCTGTCGAGTTTATCGAAAATATCGTCGAGCAGCAAAATCGGGTGCATTCCCGAAATTTCTTTTATGAAATCGAATTGGGCCAGCTTAAGCGCCACGAGGTAAGTTTTTTTCTGCCCCTGCGACCCCAGTTTTTTAATCGGAAATTCATCAATATTGAATACCAGATCATCTTTGTGAACACCTGCCGATGTGTATTGCACCAACCGATCTTTGGGCAACGAATCGTTGAGTAGTTTTTCAAAATCGTGCTCGTACAAATCAGACTGGTGCGTTAGCCCCACTTTTTCATTTCCCTGCGAAATGTAGGAATAATACTGCTGAAAAACCGGTATTAATTTTTTAACGAATTTTTGTCGCTCGGCGTGAATTCGCGTTCCGTATTCAATTAGCTGGTTGTCCCACACCGAGAGCAGTTCATCCTCAAAATAGCGCTCGGCAGCAAACTGCTTCAACAGGTTATTTCTTTGCTGCAAAGCGCGGTTATACTTCAGCAAATCGTCGAGGTAATTCTGGTTAAACTGGGAAATCACGCCGTCCATGAATTTTCGGCGTTCGTCGCTGCCACCCAAAATCAGGTTCACATCCGAAGGGGTAATCATCACCAGCGGCAGCAAGCCAATGTGTTCGGCCAGCCGTTTGTAAATTTTCGAGTTACGTTTAAACTGTTTTTTCTGGCCTTTTTTCAAACCGCAGGTAATATTTTCGCTCGAACTCAGCCGTTTGTAGTTTCCGTTGAGCATAAAAAACTGCTCATCGTGGTTAATATTAAACTGATCCACGGCAGTAAAAAAACTTTTGCAAAACGAAAGGTAATAAACGGCATCCATCAGGTTGGTTTTACCTGCCCCGTTATTCCCTATCAAGCAATTTAGCCTGGGCGAAAATACAACCTGAACATCTTTCAGGTTCTTAAAATTTACAATTGAAATCTCTTCAATGTACATCATTAAACCTCCTGGTATCAAAAGGACAAAACTAACGAATTTTCGAAGGTTTTTGAGAACAAATAACAAATTCGTGTTATTAACAATTTCCTGTCGATTAATATTCAAATTTATACTCCCATTTTCCATGTGGTTTATAAAAAAAAGCTATTTTTGCGGCACAATTTGAAAAAGAAGGACATGGCAAAGAAGAAAGCTCAGCAAGATGACAATTTACAGGAACTTGAGAGCGCGTTAACGAAAACTGAACGTTTTATTGAAGAAAACCAAAAGCCCATTACTTACGCGGTTGGTGCAATTATTTTACTGGTTGTTGCTTATTTAAGTTTCAGTAAATTTTATTTGCAGCCACGCCAGGAGGAAGCACAGTCGCAAATGTTCATGGCCGAGAGCTATTTTGAAAAAGACTCGTTTAACCTGGCCATAAACGGTGATGGCAACTACCTCGGTTTTCTGGATATCATTGACGATTACGGAATGACCAAGTCGGCCAACCTGGCAAAATACTACACAGGTATTTCGTACCTGCACCTGGGGCAGTATGAAGATGCACTGGATTACCTGAATGATTTCGAAACCAAAGATTTATTGCTTGGGCCTATTGCAGAAGGTGCCAAAGGCGATGCCAAGCTGGAACTGGGGATGACCGATGAAGCGCTGAAACATTACCAAAAAGCGTATTCAATGAATGATAATGAGCTGACTTCGCCCATTTACATGATGAAAGCTGCCAATTTGCTTGAGTCGATGGATGAACTGGAAGACGCGCTGGCGCTTTATAAAGAAATTAAACAGAAATACCCGGATTCGACAGAAGGCCGGAATATTGAAAAATATATTTCACGGGTTGAAGTAAAGCTGGGTTAAGTTATTTTGATAAGATAATTTTCAGCCCCTCTATTTTGAGAGGTTTTTTATTTATAAGAAATGGCAACAAAAGATCTTTCGCAATACGATACAAAATCGGTTCCTTCAGCAGAAAATATGCGGTTTGGAATTGTTGTGGCCGAGTGGAACCTTGAAGTTACATCGGCACTGGCCGAAGGTGCAGTTAATACCCTGAAAAAGCACGGGGCGAGTGATGAAAACATTAAAGTAAAATTTGTTCCCGGAAGTTTTGAATTGCCGCTGGGGGCACAGTATTTTGCCGAAATGGATAACATTGATGCCGTACTTTTGCTCGGATGCGTTACCCAGGGTGAAACCCGTCATTTCGACTTTATATGCGAGGGCGTTACCAAAGGCACCGTTGATTTAAACCTGAAATTCAACAAACCTTTTGTGTTTGGTGTTTTAACCACCAATACCCAGCAACAGGCGCTGGACCGTGCCGGGGGCAAACATGGCAACAAAGGCGACGAAGCAGCAGTTACAGCCATTAAAATGGTTGATTTGAAACAACAATTCAGGAAAAAAGCCAAAAGGGCTGGTTTCTGATTTTTGCAAAAAAAGAGGATCTGCATTCACAAATCCTCTTTAAACCAAACTAAACTATTATAAAAAAACTATCGCCTTCCATCCCTGCGCTGTTGCCAGCGTGCTCTCATGTTTTCAAGGTATTTTTCATATTTTGCCCATTGCTCTTCGGTGAGGATTTCTTTCATTTTTTCATTTTGCTCCGCTCTAATCTCACCCATTTTTTCGCGAATTGCTCCAGCGTCACTACCCTGAATCTCATCGCGAAGGGCACTCATTTTTTGCCCGGCTTCAAGATTTAGTTCATAAACCTTTTGTTCCTGTTCCTCGTTCAATGCAAGCGTGTCTTTCAACATATCGGTCTGATGCCTGGCCATTTGTTCAGGGTCAAAATTCCGTTGGCCACGGGGCTGAGCTATTCCCGCCAGGGAAACCAGCATAATCGACAACAATATAATTCCAAACTTTTTCATCTCTTGATTTTTTAATATTTATAGTGTTATGACTCCCCCGGAAGAAAATAGTTTAATACTGAACCAGAATAAATGAAAAAAGGACAGCAGAAATAAAACCAATACCAAAACCCTTGAAATAACCTTGACTAAATTTTACAATTAGCAGAAATGCCCAATATAAACAAAAGATTGAAACACAGGCTTTAAACTGCCTGGTTTCAAACACTACCTTAATGAATTGTTGATATAAAAAGAATGCCGGTTCAGTAATCTGCTAAACCGGCATTAATTTATGAAAATGATATTTTTATTTTTTAGGTGGCTGCATTCCTTTTTGTTTGGCCACTTCTTCCAGTCGTTTTTGAAATTTCGATTTTTTCACCGGTTTCTTTTTATTCACCTGTAACTGCGCCCTGATTTTACTCTCATCGATAGTTGAGCGAATAATGTAGGTTTGACCGATTGTAATTACGTTGGCCAGGAAATAGTAATAGCTCAACCCTGATGAATAGTTATTCAGAATGAAGAGGAACATTACCGGCATAATGTACATCATTGTTTTCATTCCGGGCATTCCCTGCGAGGAGGTAGCCTGCTGGTTCAGTCTTGTTGATATAATTGTGGTTACTGTCATCAGCAAGCAGAAGAGACTGACATGATCGCCGTAAAACGGAATCTCAAACGGGAGATTCATTATTGAATCGTATGTAGATAAATCATGGGCCCAAAGGAAACTCTCCTGCCGCAGCTCAATTGAGTTCGGATAGAAAAAGAACATGGCAATAAGGATTGGAAACTGCAACAGCATTGGTAAACATCCCCCCATGGGATTTACTCCCGCTTTTTTGTAGAGGTTCATGGTTGCCTGCTGCCTTTCCATGGCCTTATCCTTGGGAATTTTCTTATTGATTTCGTCAATTTCAGGTTTCAGTACCCGCATTTTTGCCTGCGATACGTAGGATTTGTAAGTGAACGGGAAGAGAACCGTTTTAATCAATACGGTAAGCACTAAAATAATTATACCGAAATTGGAAATGTATTTCCGCAGGAAGTTAAATATGGGAATAATAATGTATTTATTAACCGGTCTCACAATGGCATATCCCAGGTAAACCAGTCGCTCGAGATCCATATCGTACTGGCGAAGTGTCTGGTAGTGGTTGGGGCCAAAATATATTTGCATGTCCATGCTTTCGTTTGGTGTACCCTGGTACGGAAAGGCAATATCAGCATGAAAATTGGCCAGGTATTCAGGGTCCTCCTCATATTTTTCGGAACGAACGTATGCATTTGGAAACGCCTCTTCCGCAATGATTGTTGAATTGAAAAAGAGCTGTTTGAATCCAATCCATTTCACGCGTGTTGTCAGGTCTTCTTCGTCCGATTTGTTTTTTGACAATTCATCCACATCATCCTCAAAAAACTTGTAGTTGATGTTGGTATAGCGGTCCTCCCCAAATCGCGAGGGACGTTCCTGGCGCGGCACATCAAACGACCAGGTGAAATTCAGGTACGATTGATTGGCTGCAATGTACTGCTCCATTCCCTGCAGGTTCACATCAAAATCAATCATAAAAGAGTTGTGTTTCAGTGTGTAAACATATTCCATGTACCTGCCTGGTGCCACTTCCAGCCGAAAAACCGCCGATTTTTCTTCGCCGGGATTTTCGTTGTTAAATTTCAGGCGGCCTTCGTTTCCGGTTGGAACTTCCGGTCCTGAAACAACGATGGATTGCTGGTTAAACGAAGGTTCGAAAAATAACTGATCGGTTTGGATACTTCGGTTTTGGGCAAAAAAGCTTAACCCGAATAGTGTCTCGTCGCCATCAAAAAGAATGAGTGGAAGCGAATCGTGCGTCTGGTAATCTTTCAGTTCTACGGAATAAATCCTTCCGCCTTTGTTGGTTAAGGTTATTTTCAGCAGGTTATTTTCAATGGTATAAAATTCCTGTTCGCCAATAGCTGCTTTACCAAAAACGCCAAATTCATCAATTTTTTGTTGCAATTCAGCATCAGCATCAGCATTAATCGCATCAGGCAAAGCGGTTTCTGATAGTGTTTCTTCACTCTGCTGTTCGGCTTGTTGCTGTTCCAATGCCTTTTTTTCAGCTTCAACCTGGGCAATGGAATCGCGTCGTCGTTTGGCAGCTTCAATATCCTCTTCCGAGGGTTGGTTCATGATTGAAAATATGATCAGTATCCCAAAAATGAGAATGATGCCAATTATAGAATTTTTATCCATTTTTTTCTTTAACTAACGAATTTTTAATAAAGTCAACAAAAAGCGGATGCGGGTTTAGCACGGTGCTTTTATATTCGGGGTGAAACTGAACGCCCACAAACCATTTGTGTTTTGGAATTTCAACAATCTCTACCAAATCGGTTTCAGGGTTTATACCAACCGGAATCATGCCAGCTTCCCGGAATTGTTCCCTGAACGCATCGTTAAATTCATAACGGTGGCGGTGCCGCTCGTAAACCGTTAATTTATTGTATGCTCTTCCGGCATTCGAATCGGGTTCAATAATCCGGCATTCATACGCTCCCAATCGCATTGTTCCGCCATAATCGGTAATACCTTTTTGGTGTTCCATCAAGTCAATAACCGGAAAAGGCGTTTTGGGGTTCATTTCTGTTGAATCGGCCCCGTTCAGGTTCAATACATTTTGGGCAAATTCAATAACCGCAACCTGCATGCCGAGGCAAATTCCCAGATATGGAATGTTATTTTCGCGGGCATAACTGGCGGCATGGATTTTACCGTCCATTCCGCGGTGCCCAAACCCCGGGGCAACAATTATTCCGTTTAAACCGGAAAGTGATTCTTCCAGGTTATCAGCCTGAAGCGATTCGGAATGGATCCATTCAATATTTACATCGCAATAATTAACAGCTCCGGCGTGTACCAGGGCTTCGGCTATTGATTTATATGCATCGCGCAATTCCACGTATTTTCCGATTAAACCAATGGTAACTGAATATTTCAGGTTTTTTAATTTATCCAGGAAATCGTTCCATGCGCTTAAATCAATTTCTTCATTTATGGTTAGTCCAAGTTTTTTCAGCGCAGTAATATCGAGCTTTTCTGCAAGCATTTTAAGCGGCACCTCATAGATGGTAGGTACATTTACCGACTGCACAACTGCATCCATATCTACGTTGCAGAATAAAGCCACTTTCTCACGTATTGTGGTATCAATTTCATGTTCGGTGCGAAGTACCAGGATATCTGGCTGAATACCGGCTTCGAGCAACAGTTTTACAGAATGCTGAGTCGGTTTTGTTTTCAGCTCTCCGGTTGCTGCCAGGTAAGGAACCAGCGTGAGATGAATCACCAGTGCCCTGGAACCCAGTTCGCGTTTTAACTGCCTGACTGCCTCAATGTAGGGCAGCGACTCGATGTCGCCAACAGTACCACCAATTTCGGTGATAACAATATCGTATTTCTTTTTTTGCCCGAGAATTTTTATCCGACGTTTAATTTCATCAGTAATATGCGGAATAATCTGGACCGTTTTGCCCAGATAGTCGCCGTGCCTTTCTTTACTGATTACCGACTGATAAATCCTTCCGGTGGTAACATTGTTCGCCTGTGATGTCGCTTCGTTTAAGAACCGCTCATAATGCCCCAAATCCAAATCGGTTTCTGCACCGTCCTCAGTAACAAAACATTCGCCATGTTCATACGGATTAAGGGTTCCCGGATCGATATTGATATAAGGATCAAGTTTCTGGATGGTTACACTGTAGCCCCTCGATTGGAGTAATTTTGCCAGTGAAGAGGCTAAAATTCCTTTGCCCAGCGAAGAAGTTACCCCTCCGGTTACGAATATGTATCTTGTATCAGACAATTTTAAAAGTTTTAACGTTTTTCAAAAGCCACAAAATTAATGAATAAAACTTATCTGAAAACTAAACCCTGATGAAATTGGATTATGGTTTAAATAAAGTAACACAACACACATTTTTATCAAAAACTGATTAACAATAATCAATTTGATTTCTTTTGAATATTCTAAAACTATAAACAACTAATTCGGAATATCCGACTCAATGTTTAACCAAGGATAGCTTCGTTTCAAAAATTACCTAAACCTAAAGAAAGAATACTGTAAACAAATGTGAATTATACTCGATACAAATGTAAACTATCCTGTTATTCAGTTAATTAAATGGTGATTTTAAATTAATTGAATAGGTATATCCTTTTGATTTTGGATTTTGGGCTTCCTTATTTTTTGGCGATTTTTTAACGGTGTATTTCAAACTTTTGCCTTTGGGAAGTTTGAATTCAATCCTGAACTTTTTCCTTGTTTTTAGTCTGACCCCACGATTTTTCACACCGCCAAACTGAACGTTTTCAATCAGTCTTACGGCCTCTTCGTCGCAACCTGAACCAAGTCCTTTTTCAACCGTAACATCCAATACATTGCCGTTATCATCAATCGCGGCGGAAAGCTGCACAATCCCTTCCACCTTTTCCTGCAAGGCTTCTTCAGGATACTTCAGGGTTTCTTTTATGTATTTTTTGAATGCTTCTTTACCCCCCGGGTACTCGGGGAATTTTAAGAACTTCTTTTTTCGTTGATGCTGGTTCATTTCAATACTATTTTTATCAAAGTAACAAAAAATCAGATGAAAAGGCCTGCGGATTATCGCATTAGATTTTTTCGAAATTTTGAATTCCGTTAAGCCGTTGGCTGAGGAAGATAAAAAAAGGCTGCCTGCGAGAAGTGCAAACAGCCTCATTTTAATGTTGTTTGTGGAAATTACCCGAATTCCTTATTAAGCTGTTCCACCCATTTTTTTATGCGATTAGAGGTCATCCTCGCCTGGTTTTCCTGGTCGATGGGCAATCCAACAAATGTGTCGCCACGCTGGGCTTTTGATGATTCAAAAGTGTAACCTTCCACCGGAGTGTGTCCAATTACTTTACCTCCGCAATCTTCAATGATTTCGGCTAAAATACCGATAGCATCGCAAAAATTCTCGGGATATCCTTTTTGGTCGCCCAACCCGAAAATAGCAAATTTTTTATCTTTCAAATCCATCTCTTCCATGTCAGGTACAAACTCATCCCAGTAATTGGGCAGTTCACCGTCGAACCAGGTAGGTGCGCTCAAAATAAAATTATCGTATTTTTCGAGTACTTCTTTATTAACTTCCTCGGCATTAACTTCTTCTATCTTCGATTTACCAAAAGCATCGATAATTTTTTCTGATACTTTCTTCGATTTTTGGGTATGAAAGCTATAAATTATGGCTGTTTTTTTACTCATTATTAATCTGTTTTAATATTCTAACAATTTTTTAGCTGCATCATAAATCCTTTGTGTATCGGGCAAAATTGCCTTTTCCAATGCTTTATGGAAGCCCACAGGTGTAAAAGTAGAACCTACCCTTCGCACGGGTGCATCCAGGTATTCAAATGCTTTCTCGGTTATCAGCGCGCTGATTTCACCTCCGAACCCGCCAAATACTTTGTCTTCGTGTGCAATCAGCACTTTGTTGGTTTTACTTACTGATTCTAAAACTGCCTCTTCGTCGAGCGGAATGAGCGAACGCAGGTCAAGCACTTCCACATCATAACCATCTTCGCTTAGTTTTTCAGCTGTTTCGAGGCTAAAATGAGTTGCGTTTCCGTAAGTGATAATAGTGAGATCTTTCCCTTTTCTGCGAACGCGTGCCTTACCGAAAGGCACCTCGAAATCTTCGGGCACAACTGTTGCGGCTTTTGGGTTTTGGTACAGTGCTTTGGGCTCCATAAACATAGTGGGGCCTTCTGAGCGGATTGCCGTGCGCAGCAGGCCTGCTGCATCGTCGGCAAAGGACGGATAAACAATACGCACACCAGGTATAGAAACCAGGGATCCTTCAATGCTTTGTGAATGATACAAACCACCGCCGATGTAGCCTCCCGAGGCAAGACGAATGACAATGTTAGGGGCAAATTTCCCGTTCGACCTCCAGTAATCGTGACTTGCTTCAACATACTGTTCCATTGCCGGCCAGAAGTAATCGGCAAATTCAGCACCTTCAACAACTACCCTGATTTTTTTATTGTATCTTGACATACCGTTGGCTGTGCCAACAATGAAATCTTCAGCGATTGGTGCATTAAAAACACGTTTTTTACCAAATTCCTGTTGCAATCCTTTTGATACATTGAAAATTCCACCTTTATCTTTATTGGCCATGTCCTGGCCGTAAAGGAAAGTATCCGGATTTTCTTTGAATTCAGCTTTCAGGGTTTCGTTGAGTGCTGTAATCATTTTTTTCTTTTCCCCTTCTTCATTATGGGTGCCGTCAGGGTATCTTTCGGCTTTGTAAGGCTCCGGCAAAACAAAATCGTAAATTGATTCGGGTTTGGGATCCGGTGCTTTTAAAGCCGATTTATGCGCTTTTTTAATTTCCTGTTTAGTGGCTTCTTCTATTTCCTGCAACTCCTCTTCTGTAAACCTTTCGTAACGGAGGAGCATCCTCCTGAATTTTTCCAGCGGATCGTACTTTACCACATAGTTTCTTTCCGTATCACTTCTGTAAAGTTGATGGTTATCGGAATTGGAATGCGAATGAATGCGCACGCAGTTGGCCTGTACAATTACCGGCCTGCTGTTTTCGATGGCATACTTTTTCGCTTCTTCCATCGTATTCATCGAGTCGAATACATCTTTTCCGTTGCAGTGCATAATCCGGAGATGTTTAAATCCGGAAAAATTATTGGCCACTTTCCGCTGGGCTGTCTGGTCTTTTTTGGGAACTGAAATTCCGTAACCATTATCCTGGATAACAAAAATCACAGGGAGTTCTTCTTTATCAGCCCCGTTATAAGCTTCATAAACAAACCCTTCACTTACTGAAGATTCGCCCTGGTTGCTGATTGCAACAGCTTTTTCACCGTAGTATTTTATGGCCCTGGCCACACCAACTGCATGCAGCGTATGGTTTCCGGTGAGTGACGATACACTGTGTATGTTCCACTCGGGCTTGGCAAAGTGATTCGACATGTGCCGGCCCCCGCTGGAGGGATCCGTTGCTTTGGAAATACCGTTCAGGATTACCTCTTCGGTTGTCAACCCCGAAGATAAAGCGGTAAGCATGTCGCGGTAGTAGAGGAACATGTGGTCTTTTTTCTGCTCGAAAACCTGTCCCACTGCCAGTTGAATGCCATCATGTCCCGCATAGGGAGCATGGTACGACCAGCCAATGGCCTGTTTCAGATAATTGGGTGCTTTGTCGTCGATAGCGCGGCCAATGGTCATTAACCGATACCACTTTTCAAGTGTTTTCTTCGGCGTTTTTTTAATAGTATGATTTTTGGGTACTTTTAAATCTTGCATATTATTTCTCAGATTGAACGATTAATATCAAATTTTTCAAGGGTTTCAGCAATTTTGTGCAAAAATGCGCCTCCAAGTGCTCCGTCAACCACACGGTGGTCGTATGACAGCGAGAGGAACATTTTGTGCCTTATTGCAATTACATCTCCCGACGGTGTTTCAAGTACGGCCGGTTTTTTCTCGATGTTTCCGGTTGCCAGAATCGCTGCCTGCGGCTGGTTTATAATTGGCGTGCCAATTATATTTTTAAATGTGCCAAAATTGGTAATGGAGAATGTGCCCCCCTGGATTTCTTCCGGTTTCAGTTTATTATTGCGTGCGGCATCGGCCAGGCGGTTCAACTCTTTGGTCAACCCCACCAGGTTTTTCTGCTCGGCATCCCTAACTACAGGTACAATAAGGTTTCCATCGGGTTTTGCAACTGCAATTCCAATATTTATATGTTTTCGTAAAATAATTTTATCACCGTCAACCGATGAATTAACCTGCGGAAATTCGGCCAGGGCAGCGGCGGCTGCTTCAATGAAAAACGGCATGAAAGTAATTTTCTCACCGTGTTTCTTCTGGAAAGCCTCTTTATTTTTGTTTCTCCACTGAACGATGTCAGTAACGTCAGCTTCAATTACAGATGTAACATGTGGTGAAACCTGTTTTGACATCACCATGTGGTCAGCAATCATCTTCCGCACACGGTCCATCTCAACTACTTCATCCCCCTCGTTTACTGTAACCGGTGGAGCGGCTTTTTTCTCCGGTGCCGGAGCTGCAGCTTTTTCCTCCGTTTTTGCTTCTGAAGGTTTCGATTTTTTCTTGTTTTCAATATAATCCAGAAGGTCTTTTTTCTGCACCCTTCCGTTTGCTCCTGAACCTTCAATCGTTTCCAGTTCGTCGAGCGAAATATTCTCCTCTTTTGCTATTGTTTTTACAAGGGGTGAATAAAACCGATTTGATTTTTCCCTGCTTTTGTCAACTGATTCCCCCGAAGCTTTTTCTGAATCCCAAGTATCTTTTTTACTTTCATCGGCTGATTTATCCTCTTTTTTATCTTCTTCAGCGGCTTCTTCTTTTACAGGCTGTTTATCAGCTTTTTCGTCCATTTCATCATCATCGCCGTCTTCACCTTCCATTTCCACTATTGCAACCACCTCACCTACTGGTACAAGACTGTCCGTTTCATGAAAAATTTTAGATATAACACCATCCACAGGGGAAGGTATTTCTGAATCTACTTTGTCGGTAGCTACCTCAAAAAGCATATCATCCTCCTCGATAGTATCACCTTCCTTTACAAACCATTTGGTAATGGTGCCTTCCTGGATGCTTTCTCCAAGTTTTGGCATTACTATTTCAAATTTCGACATATTGTTTTAGTTTTTTATTTATTGTAATATTCGCTTTATTAAACATGATATAAATTGAAATGTTCACATTGCAATTTAATTCGTTATCCTTCATTTATTGAACCTCTGAAAATACAAAAAGAAAGTGACAATCTGAAAGAAAAACAACAATACAGAAATTGCTACTATATAAACAATGGTATAATTAACCCTGAAAATGTTTATTGAAACCGAATATTTGTCTGAGAATGTATATTTAAAAAGTTTTGAAAAAAAATGAAAACAAGGGTGTTTACATTTGTAAACTACCAGTTAAGTCGGTGATGTTGTTTAATTTATGCTCTTCCAGGTATTTTTTCATGCCTTCAATAATTTCAAGAGGGATGAACGGATTTTTAAATAATCCGGTTCCAACCTGAACAGCCGATGCACCGGCCAGCATGAATTCGATGGCATCGGCAGTGTTCATAATACCGCCAATACCAATTACCGGAATTTTTACAGCCTGCGCAACCTGCCAAACCATTCGCAGGGCAATTGGTTTAATTGCAGGCCCAGAAAGTCCTCCTGTTACGGTTGAAAGAAGAGGTTTACGTGTTGCCGAATCAATTGCCATTCCCAGAAAAGTATTTACCAGCGACACACTGTCTGCTCCCTGACCTTCCACGGCTTTAGCTATTTCAGCTATATCTGTCACGTTGGGCGAAAGCTTAACTATTAAAGTTTTGTTATATACCCTTCGCACTTCCCTGGTAACAGCTTCAGCTCCCGGACAGGTAATCCCAAATGCCATTCCGCCTTCCTTAACATTGGGGCATGAAATATTTAATTCAATAGCCGGAATTTTGTCCAGCTCATTAATCTTTTCAGTTAATTCAATGTATTCTTCTACGGTAGAGCCGTTCACGTTTACAATAAGCGGCGTGTTGTAATCCTTTATTTTGGGGTAAGTAGTTTCGATGAAATAATCAACTCCTTTATTTTGCAGGCCAACAGCATTTAACATTCCTGAAGCTGTTTCAGCCATTCGGGGATATTCGTTGCCATCGCGATTGCGCAAAGTTGTTCCCTTCAGGAAAATACCTCCCACCTGCGAAACATCATAAAAATCATTAATTTCTTCAGCAAATCCGCATGTTCCTGAAGCGAGCATTACCGGATTTTTTAAATTCAGTTCATGTATTTTTACACTTAAATCTGCCATTTCAAATCATTAATATTAAACACCGGACCGTCAGTGCATACACATTTGTTACCATGTTGGGTTGGTTCAATACAGCACAAGCAAACGCCAAAGCCACAAGCCATCAGGTTTTCGAGCGACACTTCACAAAAAACACCTGCAGCTTTTGCTGCTTTGGCAACTGCTTTCATCATTGCATCAGGGCCGCAGGCATAAATTTTATCGTATAAATTCAGTTTTTCCAGGAAAACAGGATGATGGGTAACAAAACCTTTCGCTCCCAGCGTACCATCTTCGGTTGTAAAATGTAAATTTGCATATTTTTGATACTCGTCAACCTGGATGTGATCTTCAGCGCTGCGGGCTCCCAGGATTATATCAACATTTTCTGGTTTTAATTTTGATTCTTTTGCCAGAAACAGCAAAGGTGCCACTCCGCTGCCCCCTCCAACAGCAAGTATTCTCTCATTAGCTGACGGAATTGTAAAATTTTTCCCCAGCGGATAAATAAGACTGATTTTATCCCCTTCTTTAATTTCAGTAAGTACTTTTGAACCTCTGCCCAGGATTTTTACAATAAGAGATAACGTGTTATTGGAATAATCTATTTCGAAAACGGAAAACGGACGGCGCAGGAATATTTCTTTCGCATTTTTGATATCAACATTGACAAACTGACCCGGTAAAATATCTGGCAAACTACTTGGAGCTGCAAGCCTTATGAGAAAATTTGATTGATTTAGCTTTCTATTTGAAATTACAGTAAAATCACCTACTGCCTTTTTGCCCATATCCTAAATATTTACCTGCAAAGATAGCTTTATTTTATTTTCAGGAAATTTGAAATTGAAGAAACTTAATAAAAAAAAAGGACCGCTAACTGGTAACGATCCCTCTTCTGTAATTGTAATTAAAAATCTTAGGGCTTGTAAATCGAGAAATCAATATATTTAAATTATCATCTCGTCATTGTTTAAGAACAATACAAATGTAAAACAATATTTTAAATTACTGTTCATTTTTGTAACAATTTATTTTATGTTCTGCAACATGATTCTACAAATGTAAAAAAGGACCCTGTTACCATAAATCATAAATCAAAGTAAGAAATATAAATGTGAATAATTAAGAGTAATTAATTGGAGGTATAAGATGTAAAAGTACCGTCAGAATAAAGTAGTATTACCTTTTCAACCTTATTTTCAATTTGATTACCAGTGATTTCAGCATCAATTTTATTTGAAGTGTTATCAGTCGTGGCGGAAGTAGCCTTAACTGTACTGTTAGATGTTGTGTTGAGCATATCTTCTTTGCCTGTAAGCAGCCAGCGGGCGTTTACATCTGGAAATGTAAGCAGAAATCTTTCGATAAAAACAGCCCCTGGTTTGTTTCTGCCATTTAGTATATGCGAAATATTCGAACGCTGAACATCAAGTAAATCAGCTAATTCACCAGCTGATATGCCTTTGTAATCAATTACCTTTTTTATGCGATCTTTCATTTCAACAAATACACATTTAATCTATACAAATGTAATTACATATATTTTTATTTCCTAAAATTTTTCAGAATATTTAATAAATGCTGTCGGATTAAATATTTTCCCTCGCTTTTTTACATTTAACTAACTTGCTGATATACAGATAGTAAATACAAATAATGAAATCTATAATTTACTTTAATAAAATCTTTGCTTTCAGCTGGGTTACAACAATTTAAGTCGTTGTTTAAAATGAATTAACCGTTATGAGCATTCGTAAATACCAGAAACCTACAAACCACTTTAAACAAATATGTTTAAATCATTGGAATTATGAACTTTATAATTTTTTATTTAATGATTATATTTAGATTATATTTAATTACATTTGAGATAAAAATGAGTTTGGGCCTCGAGCTTGCTCATTTTTCTAAAAAACTAAATATGAATTTTTGAATGTACATTTGTATCACTTCAATACTGCTTTCTGACCAATAATAAGTTTACAATTAAACACACGCTCCCACTTGTCAGCTTCATGTTTCTTTTAGAAATGTTAACCTGGAGAATAAAAGAATCAGGGTAATTCTTATATAATTCAATTTATAAAAATATCCGGAATGGTTATTTCAATGCCCTATCATCATTTTTCTTTGGCCTGTTTACGTATATTTGTACGATTAAATTGAAATATTCAATTCTCACGAATTTAAAAGTACTCTTTTTTGAGTTAAAATAGTTGATACACAATACAGTAATAGGTGAAAGGAAATTCGTTCAAAAGTAAAATTTAGTTTTAAACAGCATGCGATCATTTCAAATACTCTATATTCTATTTTTTATCATTTTTTATTTATTGTTAGCCGGAGGATCAATAAAAAATCTAACTGTAATTTTTTTGCAGAATAACAAAAGATTGCTCAAGCGTTCATTATGGTTTTTAAATGTGATAATTATTTTAGGATTTATTTCTTTGTATATCTACCCGAACCAACCCCGAAATGCTACCAACTACCCCATTTATTTTTACTTTAATGCTATCCTGTTTACCTTTTTCATTTTCAATTTTCCAAATGCACTGGCTTTTGTTTTGCATTGGTTTTTTGACAAGAAATCAATAATAATTTCGCTGGCAGGTGTTGTAATTTCTGCAGGATTGGGGATTAGTTTACTTTATGGTATTATAATTGGAAAACAAAGAATAACTGTAAAAGAAATTACTTTGAATTATCAAAACCTGCCGGAAAATTTTGATAATTACCGTATCGTCCAATTTTCGGATTTGCACATTGGAGGAATGTTAAAATCGAATAAACTCCTGGAAAAAACTAAAGCAAAAATTGATGAAATGGATACAGACCTACTCCTGTTTACAGGGGATTTGGTTAACAATTTCCAAACGGAGACCAATGGTTTTTTGCCGGTTTTAAAGGATATGGGTGACCTCAGCCTTTCCTATTCTATATTGGGAAATCATGATTATGGGGACTATACCGATTGGGAAAGCCCCAAAGAAAAGCAAGCCAACCTCGAAGGAATTATTTCGGTTTTGAATGAAACCGGTTTCACGCTTTTAAATAATCAGCATACGGTGATTAAAGCGGGAAATGACTCCATTTTTCTGGTAGGGGTTGAAAACTGGGGGCATCCGCCGTTTCCGCAGTATGCCGATCTGGGAAAAGCACTGCAGGGAGTACCGGAAGAAGCCTTCACAATTTTAATGACACACGATCCGGCCCACTGGGAAAGCCAGGTTGAAGGCAAAAAAAGTATAGAATTAACATTGTCGGGACACACGCACGGATGGCAATGGGGCTTAAAACCAGCAGGAATTCCTTTCAGCCTGGCATGTCTCACAAGTAAATACTGGGGCGGGTTGTATCGCAAAGGTTCATCGGTTTTGTATGTAAACACGGGATTAGGTTCGGTGGGAATTCCCTGGCGGCTCGACATGCGGCCTGAAATAACGGTTTTCACATTAAAAAGAGGTGAGGTCGATTGAAAAGAGAAAATCGAAATAAACATCTTTCATTTCGGGAATCCATGCCGCCCGCAACCCGATATCTGCCGGAGCATAAAACCGGAGGAAATTAACATCCGAAGTAATTTCGGTACCAAAGGAGGAGATGTCTTTCACAAAAGTTCCGGAAATTTCCCCATTGTGATAAAAATTTCCTTTTAGCCGCGAGAAGTCGCCAAATAACGCCATTTTTACCCGACGGACATACAATAAACTACCCAGGTTCCAATCGGGATAAAAAAGCGGAAATTTATAATCAATGCCCACAGTTGACAAGCCCGTGGTATTTATTTTTCCCCAGTTGCGTGCATACCTGATCATGTCGGAAAACCCAAGCGTACCGTCATTACTTGTTTTTTGCGTTCCGCCATACAATTTTATTCCATGTGAGTTTAATAATCCCGGCACATAAATTACCGATTGCAAAGCCCACATATTTCCCGGATTTAGTGAGCCAGCCACTGAATGCCGGTAAGCACCATCGAGCACAAAGCCAAAATCAGGATACATGTCATGGTAACTTTTTCGTAAAAACTGGTGGTAGTAAAACCGGTAACTTAACGTGTGGAAATTTCCGTTGGTAAATCTGTCGGGAGTTGAATTGTGCCTTTTATACGATGTAAAATTGTATTGTACTTCAGGCTGAAAATACCGGTTAAACTTGCCTTTACTTAAATTAAAAGGAAAACGGATTCCTGAACCTGCCTGCAATTCCCCCCACGTAAATTCCTGACGGGTTGTATCCTGGCTGATGATATTTCCATTCCGGTCGGTGGTTTGTTCAATTTGTAAATATTTTGATCTTCTGTTTCCGCTGGTCAGTTCAAAATCAAATTTTGGGTACCAGCCCTGAAACGTGTAATTTCCGTAAAACTGACCAGATTTTTCAGCAATATCCCATTTATAGCCCAAAACCGTTTCGGCGGTTCCCAGTTTGTTTTGCGACATCAGGCTGACTCCCGGCGAAATATCGTACGCTCCGGCATCGATGAACAGCGGGGCCCAACTGTGAAAATTAAACAAATGTGCCGGTTTGCTGTATTTCTTTGAATTATATTTGACCGCGTCTGTTCCACTAAAATCGGGTTTCCCGCTTTCCTGCTCCGATAATGCTTCTGCCAGCGGATATTGACCTTTTTTTATTTCTGAAAGCGGAATTGTATTATCTGATTCGGCAGGAATTGAAATCAAACGAAAACCATCAGCAGTGTAATCGCTTAAAACTATTTTTGAACCATCTGCCGAAACAGCCGGCGATTCAATCCCAAAGCGCGGCTCATAAACTTGTTCAACCAACCGGGTTGAAAAGTTATACCTGTACAAACTGTTTTTTGCTGAATAGGAACTGACGAAATACAAGTAATCACCAGCAGGAACCAAATGTTTCAAATCTCCCAAATCTTCATCCAGCAGTTGCTCCATTTCATTATTTTGAAAATTAACTTTTGCCAGTCGTTTTCCTTTTGTTGAAAGTGTTATGGCAGCAACTTCATTGTCGTTTAGCCACACCGGCGAAAAAAAGTAGTTATTTTCACTGGACTGAAAACGCTCAATTAGTTTGCCTTGCGGAACGGAATAAACCGAAAGGTAATAGTTGTTTGAGAAATCGGTTTCCACCACCACAAGTTTCTTTTTATCTTTTGAAAGTGCCGGACTGAAACTCTTAAATTCAGGTTTTATTTCGAGCAGCCTGCCTGTTTTTGAATTATACAACCTCAATAGCGATTTTCCGCTGTGTTCCCACCTCAAATCCGGTATTTGCTCCGACCAAAGAATCCATTCACCGGAGTACGAAACCGATTCATTAAAAATTGGCCCGGGTTTGAAAATTTTTTCTTCGTTGCCGTTCAGATCAATTTTGTTGAAAGAAGGAATTTCATCATAAGAAGTTTTATAGGTTAACAACGTTGAATCATTTAACCAATGATTGTAGTTATAACTTGCAAAATATTTTGGCAGAGAAGTTACAGGCTCAAATTCGGATGGTTCGTAACGCTCATCAGAAGCAATCCAATCCGATTGCAGATAGTTGAAAACCGATTTGTAGAGCGTTTTCTTTTTCAACCCGGTTTCTTTTTTAAGTGCCTGGTTTACCGGAAAAACAGAAAATGGCTTGTTTCCCACTCTGTTTAAAACTTTCTCCCACAGGCCAGTGCCATATTTTGCGCGTGCACTTCCCACCATGTAGTAACCCAGTTTGTAATGGTTGGGCACAAAATCGCGATACGAACCGAGATAGGCTTTGTCGTAACTAAACACGCCTTTCTCAACCACTTGTGCGCGGTGTTCCATCAAAAATGAAGGGAATCGGCCGCGGCCATAGTCACTTAATGCTGTTTCAGTAACAACTGCATCGCCTTCAATAAGCCACCAGGGCAGATACCCGCCAAAAATCAGCGCAGTTCCTTGCTGCCCAAGTACAGCTTTTACAATTCCGGGTAGCAGACTGTTCACCTTATCTACCTGAACAACATGACGGAATTCGTGCAGTGCCAGTTGTTCGAGCCAGTCCTGCGGATAAATTTCCTGATGTGGCGTGGTATAAAACTCAGCACGTTTGGGTGCCCAGGCTACCAGCCCGTTCGATTTAACCGTTTGTGTGTGAAGTATTACCGATATTTTCCGTGGTTTATGGTTTAGCGAATAAGAACCATAATTGTAAACAGCTTCCAGTTTTCCGGCCAGCTCCTGTGCCTGTTCTTCATAATAATCAGGATAAATGAGCTGAAAATTTTCTGTATTAATCTGTCGCCATTTTATGGAAGCCGGGTCCTGTCCCGTTTGGAAGTACTGGGCAAATGCCAGGTTCGAAATCCAATAAAAAAATATCAGTAATAACGTTTTCTTCATTCCTAAAAATTAGGCTTCCAAAATACGAACAAAGAAATTCACATAAAACAAAAAGCCCGGAAAATTCCGGGCTTCTTCATTATTAATATTTCTTTGTTTATACTTCATTCACCCCCAGAATCGGAATTGGATTTTCATCATCGCTCTGGTTTAAAACCGATTGATAAAGTGTTGCAAAAGCCGCATGAATCCACATTTTTGAAATAACAACCCCAACAACAAACGCAATTAACCCGGCAATAATAACAAAGATGGACACAATTGCTATCCAGAATACTTTCCAGCCGTGGCCCCTGGTCATTTGCCAGCTTTTTTCCACGGCCTGCATGGCTTCCAAATCTTTGTCCATTACCAAGTAGGGCACAAATGCCAGGCGGCAGCCAACAATTATTCCCGGTACAATTAATAGTACTAACCCAATTACTGTTAGTGCAACTACAATCAAATTGGCCAAAACAATTTGCAGGTATTTGCTTCTAAATCCGTCAAACAAAACTTTTATTTTTGTTTCTTCGTCGCGCATACCTTTCAAAAACATGTATTTCTCTCCGTAAGTAATTACCGGAAGAAAAAGGAATCCGTAGGCCAAGCCGAATATTGCAGCGGGCATTACCCACACAAAATCCATCCAGTTTCCGTTGTCAACCTGGTAATTTACACTCAACGGTCCGTTCAAAAGTACGGCAATAATTACGGCCAGTAAAAGGGGCAAAAACGGTTTTCCGAACATGGTACGCCAGCCGTAACTAAAACTCCCACCAACCGAAGGCACTAAATTGTAATGTTTTTCTTTTTCCATTTTCCAAGATTTTAAAATTTTCTGTTTTCCCGCATTGTTGATTCAAATGTAGGCCTTCTCTAAAAAATATCCTTCCTACTTTGGTTGGATTTTAAATATTCACTACTTTGGTAGGCAGCAACAACAGCGGCAATTCGTTAGATTTGTATCCACTACCAAAGTAGTAAACCATAAAATGTTTATTGAGTATTTTTCGTACCTGGCCACTTTTATCGCAACTACCGGATTGGCAGTTATTGGCACGCTTGTTTCGTACCAGTGTTTTCACAGACTGAAAAAACCAGTGCTGCAAATTTTACTGTACCACCAAATTTTTCTTTTCTCTTTCTTTCTTTACGGAATATGGGGCAACCTGGCCATCCGGGAAATTATTGCCGATATTAATTTGAGCACCGAACTAACCAGCAAACTTGCATTTTACGTGCCTGTTTTGGGCACCCCGTTTTTAATTGTGAGCTGGTACATGTTGCTGAAATTCGGCTTCAACCTGAATAATTATAAAATTCCGAAAACGGTTGGTTATGTTTATTTCATCGGATTTATCGGAACTTTGCTCTTGCTCACATTTGCTATTCAGAATAATTACATTCAGCTTCCGGGAGAGCCTGACATATCAATTGTTTGGGCATTGGCTGGTTTTAACTTTATTGTGCATACTGTGTTGATTTTGCCTTTTGTGAAACCCAACAAGAGTGCAAATACCCCTTTTCCAAAGAAAGAATTGCAGAAAACTTTTTTTATCTATTTTTCCGGTGTAGTCCTTTATACTTTTTTGCTGATCTTTTTCGATGCTTTCGGTTTTGTTTCAACAAACTTAGCTTTGCTGGCATTATTTGGTGCCAGTGTTGTTTTCCCGGTCAGATTGAAATACCTGGCTCATGTAAATGCCACGGAAACTAAAAACATTGATTTTGAATCGTTTTGCTTGAAATATGAAATTTCGAAGCGGGAAGCAGAAATTGTTCGGGAAATTTGTACCGGGAAAACCAACAAAGCCATCGCCGGAAAACTTTTTATAACGCTTCAAACCGTTAAAGATCACACGCATAGAATATATACGAAAACCGACGTAAAAAGCCGTGTTCAGCTGGCCAATCTGGTACGCGACAAAACCGGATTAAACGATTTTTAACCGCGGATCAATCTTCAAAAAACATATCTTCTTTAATGCGCTCAATACGGGTGAGGGCATAGGTCACATTCTTTGCTTCTTCCCCGCCCTCTTTCAAATAAATCTGGTAATAGTTGAGGTTAAACTGAATTGCCCTTCCTGTGAAAGAGAAAACCAGTTTCATTTGCAGACTCATCACTTTCACGGGAAGGGCAACTCAACCTTTCAACTTTATTGAAGCGCAAAATTTATCTTTATTGAAGCGCAAAATTTATCGGTACGGTGTAGCTCACGTTCACATTCTCTCCACGCTGTTTACCGGGCATCCATTTGGGCAGGCTGTTTACCACGCGCAAAGCTTCTTTGTCGAGTGCAGGATCAACCCCGCGGGCAATTCTGGCATTGGCCACGCTGCCATCTTTTGAAACCACGAAAGTAACATATACTTTTCCCTGAATACCATTATCCTGGGCTACCTTCGGGTACTCAATATTATTTGCAATGTACTTACGCAAAGCCATTTCTCCACCAGGAAACTCCGGCATTTCTTCCACGATGAAGAATACATCAGCATCGGTGTCGAGTGATTTCGGTGTTTCTTCTTCTTTCTGAACCAAAAAGACATTTCCCAGGCTATCGGTTTCAATTTTAAAACTGTTTACGTCGGAGTAGCGTTTTGTAAACTCCTCCATGTTTTCCGCAGTCCCCTCAATTTTCATTCGGCCATCCTCCAGGAGCGTAGATTTTATTGTAACTACATTTTCATCAACTATTGGTTCCTCCAGCTCCATTGTTTCTTTCTGCTCGCAGGCAAAAAATACTATCAATGCAAGGGCGGTAAAAACGCCCAAAATAATTTTCACGTTAGCTATTTTCGAAGATTTCATTTTTGACATCATTTTAATTCGGTTTTTAATTAGTGAATAATTGAAATTATTGGTTAAAACCAGCTGGCCACCGGCAAACTGGTTCAATAAAAGTTTTTTGTAATAGCCGCGTTTTACACCGGAGCCAAGCACCGCCTGATCGGCCAGAAACTCGTGGTTCTCGCGAATGGCGCGGCGCAACATCCACATAAACGGATTAAACCACTGAAAGGCAGTGAGCAGTTCAAGGATTAATACATCGAGCGAATGCCCCTGTTTAATGTGTTCCATTTCGTGCGCCATCATGCGGTCGTAGCCTTCGCTGTTTTGTAACGGGCGGCTCACGAAAACATAGTTCATGAAAGAAAACGGGCTGCACTCTTTTTCCAGAATTACCAGGTTAAAACGGTCGTGCTTTTGAACCTGATTTTTAAGAATGACAACTACAATTTGAGCCACGCGAAATAGAAACCTTCCGAGGAAAAAGGCCACGCCCGCAAGGTATATCCAAATCAGCAAAGTGGTTGAAAGCACGGCCTGTTCAACGGTTACCGATAAATCCTGTCCGTAAATGGTAACTGATTCCAGCACGTTACGATACGGCGTAACTGTTATTTCCGAAAGCATTACCGGTTGTGGTTCGTACACCCTGAATTTGAGAAATGGCAACACTACAGAAAATAAAAGCGAGCCCAGCAAAAACAAGCGGTTCAACCTGAAAAACGTCTCTTTACGCAGAAAAATTACGTAAATAGTGGCCAGCAACGAGAGGCTAATACCGGATTCCAGTATAAAATTAACTGTGCTATTCATTTTTTTCTGAATTTTCGTTTTCCAAATCGCGCTTCACGTCGTCCATCAGTTCATTTAAATCCGAAAGGCTCATGTTATCCTGTTTGGCAAAAAATGAAACCATCTCTTTAAACGAACCGCTGAAATAGTTACGCATAAAGTTTTTCATAAACGAGCGGGTGTACTCTTTTTTTGAGACAAGCGGATGGTATTCATGGGTTTTTCCGTAGGCTGTGTGCCCCACAAACCCTTTTTTCTCCAAAATGCGAACAATGGTAGAAACCGTGTTGTATGCCGGCTTCGGCTCTGGCATTTCTCCAACCAAATCTTTTACAAACGCCTTTTCTTTTTGCCAAAGCAACTGCATCACCTGTTCTTCCGCTTTTGTAAGTTCTTTCATTTTATTCTGATTACCAATTTTAAATCTAAACTATTGGCCACAAAAATTGTGCCTGCAAACTAAAAAATTAGTTGACCCGGAAATAATTTTCAATCACCATGTAAAATGTTATTGTAATTGAAAATTAATCACCGCGTTGTAATAAACCTTAACCGGTTTTCCACGCTGTTTACCGGGTTTAAAATTGGGCAAACTGTTTATAACCCGCAGGGCCTCCTCATTTAGCGACTGGTCAACTCCTCGTAAAATTTCGGCATTGCTTACGGCACCCTGCTCGTTCACTACAAATTTCACATACACTTTCCCCTGAATGCCGTTCTCCTGGGCTATTATAGGATAGTTAACTGCATCATTAATGTATTTGTACAGTGCTCTGTCACCTCCCGGAAATTCCGCCGGATCCTCTGCGAAATAGAAAATTTCCTCCTCTTCATCCTCCTCCTCTTCATGCGTTTCCAAAACCGGTTGAATATCGACAATTGTTTTATCGTCGGCTTCCGAATCCTGAATCACAAGATCATCTTCTATTTCCACATCATCTTCCACAATATTCAGCACCTCCACAACTTTTGGCGGTGGCGGAGGTGGCGGTGGTTTCACCTCGGGTGCACGCGTTATTGGTACAATCTCCTCCTCCACTTCCTCTGACACCAAAATGCCGAGCGATTCTACTTTGCCGGGGTTAACTTTCCAGTTAAAGGCCAGCATGGTCAGCGACAATGCTATTACAAGCCCGGTTAAAAAAAAGGTGTTCCGCTTGCTTTCGAGGTCTGCTTTGTTCGATTTTTTTGTTTCCATAATTCTTAGTTTTAAAAAATCATTTAAACTGAAGTACATTTCTACTTTCAATGCAATTCGGATTGTTTCTCTCCTCTACTCCTTGTGGTCAACCAGCTTTTATTTTCTTGTTTCAAATATAAAACTAATATTTTAGTTTTCAAACTAAATTGTTAGTTTATTGAAATATTTTATCGCAAATAGCTCATTATCAACTATAACCAAAACTAATTTTTTAGTTTAACGAAAATGTTTTAGGTTCATTATTGTAATGTTTTGAGCATAAATCTATATTTGAAGCAGCATTCAGTTTTCGAGTATGAAAACCAAAATTACGATTTTGAAAAAAGCCGGGAATTCATCGAAGAAAACGGTTACCATCATTTCAAACTGCATGAGTTCAGGGGCAACCTGAATGAAAACAGGTTGTTTGAATACAATATATTTTCGGAAGAATTAAAATTCAAGCCCGATGATGAGCCCCGGACTTATCACAAAATTATTGGAAAAGAAGGCAGAAAATTTCATGAAAAATACTGGAAGTATATTTCAAAAACGATAAAGAAAGCCGGAAGGTAAACGGGCATACCAGAAGCAAGCAAATACGTGCGATTTCTGGCTATTTAAATAAATCCTTAAGCCCTTCTCCTATCTTGTTCAACGATTTCTGTAAATCGTCTTTTGTAGATTTCCGGATCTCCTCAGTAATCTTTTCCCGGGCATCATCCAGGTCGATTTTAACTTCCGGGTTTCCCACAGGGCCACTCAAAAGCACTGATGCTGGCAGTAATTGTATGCGCTCCTCTCCGGGTAATACTTTCAGGATATTTTCAATATCGGGGCCGAATGCCTCGCGCTGAACATTAAAACCCAACCTCAAATCAAGTAAATTCTGCGTATTAAGATTTCCGGAGATGGTTGTCTCCTGCCCTGCCACACGCGTTGTAAAAGGTTTCAGCTGAATGGTTCCGTCATTTACTTCAACAGAAGCCTGGAAATCATCAACCTTTACATTCTGGAGCCGTTCCGATTTGAGCAATCCTTTTAATTGGTCAAACAGGGGCGATTCAATAATCCGCAGGTTTTCTGTACTGAATCCACCGGTTCCATTAATGGTAGGCGCAATCAAACCAAAGCCGGAACTTAACTGACCATTAACCTGCAGGCTGGTGTTGAATTTTCCCTGGCTTTGCCGGGCAATAGGAAACATTTTTTGCACACTGGTAAGCGTTTGAAACGCCACAGGAATGTCAATATCAGCCAAATCGAAACCAAAATCGAACAGCGGTTGATTTTCCGGTGTGTTTTCATAAGAACCGGTTAATTGGAGCTGGCCGTTGAGCATGTGCATGTTCAGCCCGTCGAGTATAAGCTTTCCGTTTCGGGCAGTTATCAGGCCATTTACGTCGGTGATGGGCAGCTGCTCAAAAATTACGCGCTGAATGTTAGACTGAAAAGTGAAATCAATGTTTTTGGGCACATCAAAAACCAAAACTTCTTCATTATCTTCAACTGTATCCTCATTTGATTCATCAGTTTGCGGGACTTCTTCCGCGCTGGAATCATCAGCTACCTGAAGGCGAAGCAGTTCATTCAAATTAACCAGCGAAGAATTCAGTTGCAGGTTTCCGGCCAGGGTTCCGTCTTTCAAAACATAATTCAGGTAATTGGTTACATTCCCTGCCAGCCGGAAATCGCTCTGTCCAATGTTCATGTTTAATCCGCTTAGCGTAACGGTTTGTGGTGTGAAATCAAATTTACCTTCCGGCACCAGAATTCTTTGGGTAAGTGACGGCGATTCGTAAACGAACTGATTGAGCAAAACAGTTCCGTCTGACCGGATTTTATCGTACTGCTCGTTTTCAATGGCCGAATAGTTGCCTTTCACCACCAGGTTGGCATCTATCAATCCGGCAATATTTACGCTGTCGAGCGGCAAAGCATCTTTCAATTCATCAAAATTGACTTTTCCTGTGAAGTTCCCGTCGAAATAGGGATCACTAACCAGGTTTTTCAATACAAGTGACAAATCCACCGGGCTGTTTTTCACTTCGGTATGTGCTTTTTTAACGTTTACCTCGGTTAAATCGAGCACTCCCTGCGGTTTAACAATTGACACATCTGCCGAAATATTTTTGATTTCTTCGGGAAGATCGGCATAATGCACATTGCCATCCGCCACATCCAATTTAATGTCAAGAGCAGGATAATCGTCGCCGAGGTAAAATCCTTTTACCGTTCCCGATATTGTTGCCGTTCCGCTGGTTTCAATATCCTCCAGGTACGATTTGTAATCGGGGGGAACCAAAGCCAGGAAGTTATCAAACCCCGACTCTTTTGTTTTCAGCTGCAAATCGAAAAACATGCTGTCGTTGGGCATCTGAATCAGGCCAAGCACTTCCAGCGGAAGGCGGTTAACAAGCAGTTCATTCTCCTGGATTTCGATATCCATTTTATCGTAATCCATATTCAGTACGGTGCGGGTTTCAATGGCCAGGTTCGAAATATAATTCGAGCCTTCATAATTCAGCGAAAGTCGTTCGGATGTTCCCTCGGCGAGCAGTTGGGCCGCTGTTCCGTACATTTCTCCTGAAATATTGATATCAATGTTTTCGAGCTGCAGAAGCATATTCAGATCACGGTCGTCGTAAATGAAATTTGCGCCGGTAATTTCAATCATTTCAAGCTGAAGGTTCATTCCTCCTTCTGCAGCAGGTTCTGGTGCTTCTCCGGTTTCTTTTGCAATATCCCAGTTGGCATTTCCGGTTTTCCCCACAACAAGTTTCATCTGCGGGCTCACTAAAATAATTTCTTCAATGCCAATTTGTTCCCGGTTAAATAAACTCCCCAATGGAGTATTTGCCTGTAACGAAGGCATAGCCAGCAATGTATCAGTTCGAAATTCACCTTTGCCAGTAACCAGAACATCTTTCAATTCGAGTGTAAGTTTTGGAAAATTACGGAATAACGAAAGTTTAAGATCCGCAAATTCCACTTCAGCATTTACATTTTTATTGATAGTGGTTTTGGTTTTTTCCATCAGTGTTTCTTTAAAAAACAATGGGATGGCAGCCAGTGATGCAATAAGCAAAACCACAACTATTCCAATGATGATAAGTGTTTTTTTCATGTTATTGTCATATTTATAAAAATAAACGCAGGCATACTTCTAAAATGATGCCAATTTCAAAATTAGAGAAATCCGGATGTAATTAATAGGAATAAGTGTTAAAGAGTGATAATCCTGAATTATCGGCTGACAATTTCCAATTCTTCAATTCTGCCAAAATGTTTAAAATTAAGTGTAGCTAATTTTAATCCATTGGAAATCGCAGCTGCAGCAATCATCAAATCAGGAGTATCAATCTGTTTACTGATTTTTTTTAATTGTCTGTCAATCTCAATTGCTTTTTTATTTGCCATAGAATCAAAAGGGAGTGAATTTACTTTTCTAAAAAAATTATCCCAAAACAGATCCTTTTCCTCGTCACTTCCACAATAAACTTCAAACTCAGTAATTGTTGAAACAGCAAATTCGTCATACTTGCCAGCCAACTCAAAAAAGAAACTTTTTGATTTATCTTTTTTTCGATAATAATCAATTAGGACAGATGTGTCAAGACAAATTATTGTGTTCTCCATTGATTCATCCTTTTTCTGTTTTCTTTAAACTGCTGATATTGCGAATCAGACATTATGGGACCTTTCAGCAAAAAGTTTTGAAATTCAGATTTCTCAATCTGATTTTTCCTTGTCTCTGTATCCAGTAATTCAGCTTTTATTCTTCTTTTTTGATCTGCCGGCAAATTTTTTAAAATCTGAATTAACTGCTCAATATTTAAATCCACTGTTAATTGCATTATCACAAATTTTTACAAATTTATCAAAAATATTTGTATTGCAGGTTCAGTATTGTCCTTCGTAAAAGTTGCAAAGCTGTTTGGCTCGACCGGATGATGTTCCGTTCGCGGTTGTCGCCAAACACAAATTTTTTGGCAACGGTTTTATCCGGGCCAGCAACTGCAATCCAAATAGTTCCTACTGGTTTTTCTGTGGTTCCGCCGGTTGGACCTGCAATACCACTGGTTGCAACTGAAAAGTGCGCATTCAGGTTGCGGCGGGCACCTTCGGCCATCTCCCGGACAACCCGTTCGCTGACAGCGCCGAATTTTTCAAGTGAATTTGCCGAAACACCCAGCAGATTCTGCTTCAACTCGTTGGAGTAGGCAGTAACACCACCTTTGTACCACTCCGAGCTGCCGGGTACAGAAGTAATAAGGTGCGAAATGTAGCCACCGGTGCAACTTTCAGCAACAGCTAAAGTTTTACCGTTCTTTTTCAAAATTCCACCAATTACCCCGGCTAAGGTTTCGTTATCGTATCCGAAAATATTTTCCGGAATGATTTTTTTCAATTTTTCAATTTCCGTTTCAACTTGTTTTTCAAGCAGTTCTTTATTTTTTCCGATTGCAGAAAGCCGCAACCTGATTGCCATTGGGTTTGGAAGATAAGCCAGTTTAATGTTTTCCGGAAGTGCGTCTTCCCATTTTTCTATTTTTTGAGCCAGCATAGATTCGGGTAACCCCTGTGTTAGCAACGTTTTGTGATAAATTGCTTTTGTTTTACCGTTACTTTCCAGTCTCGGCAAAATTTCAGTTTCTACCAGGTTTTTCATTTCAAAAGGTACACCCGGCACAGATACAAAAATAGTATCGTTTTTTTCGAACCACATTCCGGGTGCAGTGCCAACATTATTCGGAATCACCGTGCAACTTTCAGGAATCAGCGCCTGGTCGCGGTTCAGTTTATTCAGGTCAATTTTACGATTTTTGAATCGCTCTTTGATATGCTCAAATGTCGGTTCATGAAAAATCAGTTTTGTATTAAAATAGTCACACAACACGTTTTTGGTAATATCGTCTTTTGTGGGCCCCAATCCACCGGTGAGAATAACCAGGTCAACTTTTTCTTCTGCATTTTTTAATGCTTCAAGAATATGCTCTTTATCGTCGTGTACTGATGTAATCTGGTAGATTTCAATACCATGCAAATTAAATTGTTCGGCAATCCAAGCCGAATTGGTATCCACAATCTGGCCAATGAGTATTTCATCGCCAATGGTTATAATTTCTGCTTTCATTTTTTTAGTTTCTTAAGATTTTGTTCTAAGGGGAATTTAAATCCAAAAGTAATGCTCATTTTCAGGAATTTATTCTTCAATAAGCTGGATTAATTCGTTGAGATATTTTCGTGCAGAAGCAATCATCGGTTTAACATCTTCTTTAGTTAAATTGAAAAGATCATCATAGTCACCGGTTTGCCTGAGTTCATATAATTTTGAAAAAAATTTACCGGCATCTTGTGTAACTATACCTGGTTTAATAAAATGCATACCTAAAAGATGAATTACCCCCCGATGAGTTTGAGCAGCATACTTATTTTTAATAAGAAGTGCAGTTGTTACATAATAACAAGCATAATACAACCTGTTTGCTACAGCATTCCAATACTCCAAAGTAGCTATTCCTTCTGCCTCTTTTAGGGTATCTTTTCCTTTCTGAACCCGAAAGGAAACTATTGCATTTCTTTCATCATTAGACAAACTCATAGAATAACAGCCTCCTTTTCAACATTTTTATAAAATGTAGTAAAGCTTCTTTTTTGCCATTCATCTTTTGTATAGAGTTTTACTGAGAATTGTTCATCTGTTTCCCAAGCTAACTCATAAACAGGATAAGAAATTAATTCATAATCAGATGGCTCAATTTTAGACTTATCCAAAATTACAAGGATATCCCAGTCTGAATCGGGGTTTTCATCGCCCCTTGCACGGGAACCGTAAAGCAAAACTCGCGCATCAGGCACATTTGATCTTAAAATGCCTTTTACTTTATTTAATATATTTTCTTTATCCTTTTTCACTGTTTCAACTTAAATCATTTCAAAGATATAAAAATTCATGCATGCAATAAGGTTCATTTTTGTTCAAACCCAAAAAAAATCGAATTCTCTCCTTAATCAGTAGTTTGACATAAAAAGTAGAATTGCATGAAATTTATTTCACTTTTAAAAAGCTATTCTTCAAAGGTTTTTAAATGATTCAATCGTTCCAACAACGGGGGATGCGAATAGTTGAAAAAAACATATTTCGGATGTGGTGTCAGGTTGCTCAGGTTTTTTACCGACAGTTTTTTCAACGCTGAAGCGAGCGCTTCGGGCCTGTAGTTTTTGGCTGCAAACGCATCGGCCTGGTATTCATTTTTCCGCGAAAGCATATTCATAAAAATTCCCAAAACAAACGAAACCGGTGAATACAAAATTCCAAAAGCAATCAACCCGATGTGGAAGTTTGGTTCTTCCACTCCCAGTGCCTTGCTCAACAGTGGACTGTCGATTAGCAGCGAGAAAATGAACAGCACAATCCCGGTTTGAATCAGCGAAATAATCAATCCCTGAATGATGTGGTTCTTTTTGTAGTGTCCGATTTCGTGTGCCAGAACAGCCACCAGTTCGTCGGTTTCCATGTCGTTGATTAATGTATCGTACAAAACAATTCGCTTTTTTGGCCCGAGACCGGTAAAATAGGCATTGGCTTTTGCAGAGCGTTTGGAGCCGTCAATCACAAAAATATTGTCGAGTTTAAAACCCACTTTTTGAGCAAAATCCTCGATTGAACTTCGCAATTCTCCTTCTTTCAGCGGGGTTTGTTTATTAAAAAGCGGGACAATCAGGTTGGAGTAAAACATCGACATAAAAATGCTGAACACTGCTACCACCAGCCAGGCATAAATCCAGAACATGTTTTGTGTTTTCTGGTAAATAAAAATTACCAGCGCCAGCAATCCGCCGCCAATTATGGCTCCCAGCAGCCAGCCTTTTATTTTATCGAAAACAAATGTTTTGGGGGTGGTTTTGTTGAATCCGTATTTTTCTTCAATCACAAATGTGTCGTAAATCGAAAATGGGATATTCAGAATATCGGAAGCAAACATTAAAATTCCGAAAAAAAGCAAAGCAGCCCAAATAGCGTTTGAAGTGACGCTCCACACCAAACTATCGACATAAGCAAAACCATAAAAAAGAAACATGGCCAAAATCAGCACAAAACTGAACGTGCCGGTTATCATTCCAAAACGCTGATTCTCTTTTTGATAAGCCTGCTGTTTTTTGTACTTTTCTTCATCGTAAATATCTTTTACCTCGTCCGGCAGTTTTTTGCTCATCCGGGTAGTGTTCAGATAATCGAGGTAATTCTCAAAAACAAAATCGAGAACGATAATGGCTATGATGATCCAAAAAATTATTTCGTGCATAAACTAAATTTTCGTGAGGTGCAAAGATAATAATTGGGCGGCGCGATTTTTCGGAAAGCGATTACTTTTTGGAGATTCGCTCACCTATATATTATGTTAATGATTTTAATAATGCCCCAATGCAGAAACAACAACCACGATTACTTTATCCTCTTCAATCCGATAAATTAACCTGTTTTTCTTATCAATTCTTCTCGACCAATAACCTGCAAGGTTATATTTTAGTTTTTCAGGTTGCCCGGTTCCGGTGGTTGGATGATCGCGTAATTCTAAAATGAGTTTTTTGACTTTTTTGAATGAAGCTATTTTCCCGGTGTTTTTATAAAAGGCAATGTCTCTTTGTGCTTGCGGTAATATTTTTACATGGTAGCCCATCTCTAAAGATTAGTGAAATAATCTTCAATATCTTTTTCTGAATTTAAGAGAACAGACCCATCCTCATTTTTCTCCGATTCTTTTATTTTCTCAACAAATTCAGGGTTATAAGACTCTTTTTCAGCCCTTTCAAACGGAATTTTAAAAGCTTTTAACATTGCCTTAATTGCAATCAGTTGCTCTTTATTTTTCGGATGTATTTTTATTGTTTCCATGTTTTTCAAAATATCGAACTCTTTACTTAAATACAAATTTAAAAAAAGTGGTGCAACTCCTGCTAACATTATACTATAAATTGCCAGTCTGAAATCATATATGTTTTTAAAAGACACTATTTACTGTGAATCAATTATTTTCCTATGAACCAGTCATAGCCTCACTTTGAGTGAGATTATGACGAAACTTATTTTACCGGTCAATCACTACTGATTTACTTCGGACTTCTCCTTCTGAAAAAAAAATACCCGGTACACTCCGCCTGCCAAATCACGGGCATCTATATCTTTGTGGTGACCCCCCGTAAAATTGCCTTCGGGATTCAACACTTTAATGGCCTGTCCTAATGGATTAACAACCCTGATTTCCACATCTTGTTGGTCGCTTGTCGCATAAGTTACGCGGAAAGAGCCATTTGTCGGATTTGGATAAAGATTGATAAATTCAAACATTTTGCCTGAAACTTCGCCCGGATCAATAGCCGAAGTATTGATAGAATCGGGATTTGCAAGATCGATTTCAGCATCGAAAATTACATTTCCTTCTTCACTTATCAGGGCCATACCCAGTTTCGGAAGTCCGCCTTTTAATACAAGATTAAACATCGGAGCCTTATCATCCGTTCCCGGAGTGTAAGGACAAGTCAGTTCGAAGAAAGCATTGTGCCTCGACACATATCATTTACGGCCTGCGGACTTAATGTACCTGAAGCAGGAATAGATGTCGAATTCCAGCTCTGACCTGATGCAGTTCCGTCAATTATCAAGTTACCAGTATTAAAACTCCCTGCCGATGAAGAACTTATCTGAACCGAACAAATCGGGTTGGATGGATCAGGATTGATAATCTCAAAAGTACCTACATACTTGTTAAAGAACGGCCATGAGCACCGCAATTTGAAATCGACAACCGGGCAGCAGTCGGAAGTTGGTTCCGGCGCTACGCAATCCATTTCAACTTTTTCCTCACATTTTTCTCCATTGGAGAAATAGGCTGTATAATTGATAACCACAACTCCTGTTGAATCGGGTGTTACGCAGGTAATTAAATTAGGGGATGTTGAATTGGTATCAAATGTAAAGCTGCTTTGTCCGGCAAATCCTGATGAAAGCGATGCGCCGTTCAAAGTTGCCGAAGCAAACGTTCCGTTGCTTATACTCACCACAACCGAGTCGGTTTCGCACTCTGAAACAAACTGTGCGCAACAACTATTCGGAACAGCAGGATTACTCACTACTTTTTTTAGAGAATAACCCTGGCCGTTCCATTTAGCTTCATTCGGATTATTTGATTGCGCATAAACTTGCGGCAATGAAAATAGTACAAAAAGAAAAGTAACTAACCCGGTAGTTGCATTTTTAAAAAAGTTCTCTGAAACAGAATTCGTGCGGATTTCTGTTTTCCGTTTTCCCTTTTTTCTAATCTGTCTGTCATGCATCAGTTTCTTCGGGTCTAAAAATGTTGTATGATTTAAGTCCGAAACAAAACTGGGTGATTACGGCTACCGAAGACCCTTCTCTTTTTAATGAAAAGTTTCTGAATAATTTTGATATCTCTGTATTTCTGAATCCTACCGGCGATGCGATTGAAGATCAGGAGCAAAAAGCTTTTGAAAATTTCATGAAATCAGGTAAAGGATTTGTTGGCATTCATGCTGCAGCCGACCATGAATATGAATGGTCATTTTATGGCAACCTGGTTGGAACTTATTTTAAAACGCATCCGCCAGCCCAGGAAGGCACTGTAATTTTTGAAGACCACAATCATCCTGCAATGAAGCCTTTTAAAGGGATGGATTCCTACACAACATTCGACGAGTGGTATTACTGGTTGGAAAAGAATTATTTACCCGGTACAAAAAACAAATAAACCCTAAAAACTGGTTCAAAAAGAAAGTGATTGAACCAGAAAAATCTTCCAACGATTACTGAACCACTTTTCTTTTTCATAAGTTTTTCGTTTTTTTGAAAAGAAAAAAAGAATAAAATGTACTTATATCTACAATTTTAGCAATGAAAATCAAGAATTTATTACTGTGCCTACTTTTCATTATAGCTGCCAGCTGCAGCCCCCACCCAAACAAGAAATCAATTACTGAGAAAAATAAAGTTAATGCTGAAATTGCAGTTACTGATGCTGTTCCTCAACAACAAAACACCCCATCCAGTTTATCTTTGGCAATTTGCGTATAGTATTTGCAAATTTCTGCCCCAAAATTCCGGGAGCCGGAGTGGCTCAACACCGCAAAATATTCTCCGGGCTGCAGATTAATCAATTCAGAAAAAGCTTTTATCTCAACAATCCCCACATCAACAAAATGATTTCCGTGCCCGGAAGTGCCCAGCTGTTTTGCAAATTTTCCGCGTAACGATTTCAGAAATTTTATCTCCGAAAACTCCTTGCGATCAAGGATTTCAACCTCTTCCAAATCGTTGAATTCAGCCAGTCCGAAGCGGGTATCGTTCATCAGGATATTTTTAATGCGGCCGCGTTCACCGTTGATTTTTTTAGGCGAAGCCGGAAAAACAGAAAGGCACATCCGGCAGCCAATGTCCATTCCCACACCGTAAGGAATAACCGAATTGTATGTGGCCAACACACCGCCAATTGGCAGCCCGTAACCCACATGTGCATCGGGCATTAATGCGCCTTTTACTGAAATGGGCAGTTTTATGGCGGTTTGCATCTGTTGGATGGCCACAGGATCGATATTCTCCTCTCCGTAAATTTTAAAATCAAGAGCAGTTTTGTTGAGTACCGGCTTCTTTTTCTTCTTTTGTAGCAATTTTTTACCCGAAAGAAATTTGGCCAGATCTCCAAAAACAGGATACGCCAGGTAACTTTCGGGTTCAATATTTATTTTTTCCAGCAACTCCAGAACTTCAAGCTTATCGTTGCGTTTTATTTTTTGCTTACCAAATTAATGGCCAGCGAAATGGCCTGGTCGTTGGTAAATCCAATCCTTTTCAACTCTTTCCCGCGCAGTTTTATTTTTTTCATTGCAAATAGTTTGAAGCCGTAAAAAAACAACTATTTTTATTCCTTAAGCAATACTGTCTGATTATGCAAATGAAAATAAAATTTCCTGGTTTTCTTCTTTTGGTTGTTTTTACGTTTTCCGAAATTCCGGAAACAACGATTGCTGAATTTGCCACCGAACTGAAAACCCGGTTAAACATGGCAACTGTTCGGGTAATTGGCAATACTGAAATGAAATTCAGCAAAACAGCTTTTATGGCCGGGGCACCGGGCGAACAACGGCAAATTAATATGCTTCAGAATGAAAATGTTGAAGTTTTGATTGCAGGTGAAGCCAGCGAATGGGAAACTTATCTTTATGCCAACGATGTGGTTCAGCAAGATAAAAGGAAGGCAATCATTTTTCTCGGCCATATTAAATTGGAAGAGGCCGGAATGAAATATTGCGCCAAATGGCTGCGAACATTTGTAAAAGACATTCCAATTCATTTCATAGAAAACCAAGCCAATTTCAATACCTTATAAAAATCTGAAAAATGCCTGAAGGACTTTGGCTGACAATCGTTCTGCTTGTTTCTGTTCTATTTATCATCCTGGGGACCACCCGTTTGAAAATGCACCCGTTTATCGTGTTGCTATTGGCTTCGTATATTGCCGGGGCACTCGCCGGATTGCCCGTTGAACAAATTGCGCTCACTATTGCCGATGGATTTGGCAGCATTATGGCCTACATTGGAATTGTAATTGTTTTGGGAACCATAATCGGTACCATTCTCGAAAAATCGAATGCAGCCATCAAACTGGCAGAACTTGTGCTTAAACTGGTAGGCAAACGTTTCCCGGGGCTGGCCATGTCCATTATTGGCTACATTGTTTCCATTCCTGTTTTTTGCGATTCGGCGTATGTAATTCTTTCGTCGCTAAAAAAATCGCTGGTACAGAAAACCGGGAAACCCTCGGTAACGCTTTCTATTGCGCTGGCAACCGGGCTTTATGCCACCCACACTTTTGTACCTCCCACTCCGGGACCGATTGCCGCTGCAGGCAACCTGGGACTCAACGATCAATTGGGACTGGTCATTCTGTTCGGATCAGCAACCGCCATTTTTGCCATGCTCACTGGCTGGTTGTGGGCTTCGTATATTGGCAAAAAACACAAAACCAGCGAGGATGATGCGCAGCCGCCGGATGAAAAAACTTCAGAATTCCAGCTCCCCTCGGCCACAAAATCGCTGCTGCCCATTCTGGTGCCGATAATTTTGATTGCCCTGCGTTCAATAGCCACTTACCCGGCAAAGCCCTTTGGCACCGGTTTAATTTTTTCTTTTTTCGATTTTGCCGGACAACCCGTTAATGCGCTACTTCTGGGATTTCTGCTTTCCTTACTGCTTTTCCCAAAATTCAATAAAGAAACGCTCACCGGGTGGATTGGCGACGGCATTTCGGCGGCAGCTCCCATTTTGCTGATTACCGGTGCAGGCGGCGCTTTTGGCACCATCCTGAAAGAATCCCAAATTGGAGAAATACTTGGCAATATGCTGGCCGGGTACGAACTTGGAATTTTCCTGCCCTTCATTGTGGCAGCAGCTTTTAAAACCGCGCAGGGTTCATCCACTGTGGCACTGGTTGCTACTTCAGCGCTCATTGCACCGCTGCTTTCCACCATCGGACTCGATTCACTGAACGGAAAAGTACTGGCCGTTATGGCTACCGGTGCCGGGGCCATGACCATTTCACACGCCAACGACAGTTTCTTTTGGGTGGTTACCCAGTTTTCAGGAATGAATGTTAAAACTGGTTACAAAACGCACACTATAGCTACCCTCATCCAGGGAACTTCGGCAATGATGTTTATTTTTGTGTTGAGTTTATTTTTTATTTAAACTTTTAGCGTCTTTTTTAGTTTAATTGTCAAACAAATCAGCAATGAAAGGTAAACAATTTATGATATTCTTTTTAGTCGTTTTTGCGGTGATCCTTTTGGTAAACCTCTACCTATTTTCCCGGACGCGTGCCATTTTCCCCATGGGAAATGCTGCCTGGTGGTCATCCACAATATTATTTTGGATAATCGCTTTCTCGTATGTAATTGGCCGGATAACAGAACGTTCGGGTGCAATGTGGCTGGCCAATCCTTTTGTACATATTGGCTCTTACTGGCT